>DASPIV010000643.1:0-2866 GCA_035628955.1 Bordetella sp. | reverse complement strand
CCAGCCTGATGATTTCCCAGTCGCAGCAGAACGACATCACCCGCCGCCTGGCCGCCTGGGCCGCCATCCTGGCCGTGCCCACCGCGGTGGCGGGCATCTATGGCATGAACTTCGAATTCATGCCCGAACTCAAGACTTATTGGGGCTATCCGGTCACGATGGCGGGTATCGCGACGGTGTGCGGAGTGCTCTACTGGCGGTTCCGCAGGGCGGGATGGCTGTAGCAAGCAGCAAGAGCCCGATACCGCCAGATCTGCCAGGTCCCGGTCCGTGCCCCGGCCAGCATTGCGATGTGGCACACTGCACGCCACTTGCCACCTTCAGGAATCTTTCTATCTTGCGCAGGCAGTTTTCATTCGGCCGTCTGGGCCGCAGGCTGGGGGGAGTGCTGGGCGTGGCCCTGGCGGCCGCGTTGGTCCATTGGTTCCAGGGCCAGCGCAGCCAGCTGCCGGCCGCGCCGGCCGGGCAGTCTGTTCCCGCGGCGTCCGGCGCTGGCAGCGCCGTGCCGCCAGGCCGCTACACCCTGACGGGCACGGTGGCCAAGGTCGCCGACGGCGATACCGTGACCTTGCGCGTGGGCGGCAGCCAGCATCGTGTCCGGCTCGACAGCATCGATGCTCCCGAGGCCGGCCACAGCGCACAAGAGCCCGGCCAGCCCTACGCCCAGGCATCGCAGCGGCACCTTGAACGGCTGGTTGGCGGCAAGACCTTGACCGCGCAATGCTATGAGCAAGACCAATTCAAACGCGATGTGTGCGCGCTGATGCTGCCCGATGGCAGTTCGGCCAACCGCGCGCAAGTGGCGGCCGGCTATGCCTGGGCCTATACCGCACGCCGCGGCGATTACCTGCACGATACGGCCATGCCCGAGCTGCAACGGCAAGCCCGCCAGGCTGGCATGGGCCTGTGGGCGCAGGCTGGCGCCACCGAACCCTGGAAATGGCGTTACGAATGCTGGCGGAACCAGCGCTGCCAGTGACGGTCCAAGGCGAAAGCGCCGGTGCGACCCCGGGCTAGCCTGAATAGGGGGCGCTAGCGGCCTTTGCTATGCTGTGCGCCGGGCTCGATGCGGGATAACTACACGGAAAACGGCTTTATGGGTGCATGGCTGCGGCGGATCTCGATGGCGGTGCTGGTGTCGGTGGTGGCGCTGGCCGGCTGCTCCCGGGACCCTATCAACAGTCCCTACGAAACCGGGGCCTTGGCCGAAAACACGCTGTATACGGCTTTCGTCAAGCGGTCGCCCAAATACCTGGACCCGGCGCGCTCGTATTCCACCGACGAGACCCCGTACACCTACAACATCTACGAGCCCCTATACGGCTACCAGTACCTGAAGCGGCCGTACGAGCTTATCCCCCGAGCCGCGGCCGCCATCTCGCCGCCGCGCTACCTGGACGCGCAGGGCAACGAGTTGCCGCCCGACACGCCCGGCGAGCAGATCGCCGAAAGCGTCTACGACATCCCGATCCGCGCCGGCATCCTGTTCCAGCCGCATCCGGCCTTCGCCCGCGAACCCGACGGCGCATACAGCTACTTTCCCCTGCGGCCCGGCGAACTCGACGACAAGTTCTATGTGCCCGACTTTCCCAAGACGGGCACGCGCGAACTGACCGCCGACGACTACGTCTATGCCTTGCGCCGCCTGGCCAGCCCGCGCGTGGCCTCGCCCATTTATTCGCTGATGGCCGACTATGTCGTGGGCATGCAGGATTACGGCAAGCGCCTGCTGGAGCGCGATGCCGAACTGCGGCGCGGCCTGCCATTCGGCCAGCGCGACCTGCCCTGGCTGGACTTGCGCGAAGACGATGGTTTCGATGGCGTGCAGGCGCTCGACCCGCACACCTTGCGCATTCGTATCAAGGGCAAGTACCCGCAGTTCAAATACTGGCTGGCCATGACGTTCACCGCGCCCATTCCCTGGGAAGCGGACCGCTTCTACAGCCAGGCCGGCATGGCCGGCCATGACCTGTCGCTGAACACCTGGCCGGTGGGCACCGGCCCCTACATGCTGGCGGAGTCCTTGCAGAACCGCCGCCATGTGCTGGCGCGCAATCCCAATTTCCGGGGCGAACCGTATCCCTGCGAGGGCGAGCCGGCCGATCGCGCCGCGGGCTTGCTGCAAGACTGCGGCAAGCTCACGCCATTCGTCGACCGCGTGGTGTCCAGCGTAGAGAAAGAGGCCGTGCCGCTGACCGGCAAATTCATGCAGGGCTACTACGACGTGCCGCAGGTCGAGCGCGGCGAATATGGCGTGGCCATGCTGGTGGCGGCTGGCGATTCTCCCGACAAGGCCAAGCGCTACCGCGACCATGGCATCCAGTTGCCCACCGCCGTGGAAACCTCGAGCTGGTACATGGGGTTCAATTGGCTGGATCCGGTGGTCGGCCGGGGCGACACCCCCGAGCAGCAAGAAAAGAACCGCAAACTGCGCCAGGCCATCAGCATTGCCTTCAACTGGGAAGAATACGTGGCCGTGTTCGAGAACAGCCAGGCCATGGTGGCGCAAGGTCCAGTGCCGCCGGGTGTGCTGGGCTATCGCGAACTACCCGAAGGCATGAATCCGGTGGTGTACGACCTGGTCGACGGACGGGTCCAGCGCAAGCCGCTCGATGTGGCGCGGCGCTTGCTGGCCGAGGCAGGCTATCCCGACGGGCGCAACGCCGAGACCGGCGCGCCGCTGGTGCTGTACTACGATGCCATGACTGGCGGCGGCTCGAATCCGCAATTCGACTGGATGCGCCGCCAACTGGCCAAGATCGGTATCCAGATGGATGTGCGATCTACCGACTACAGCCGTTTCCAGGACAAGATGCGGCGCGGCACCGCGCAGATTTTCTACTGGGGCTGGGTGGCCGATTATCCC
>DASPIV010000642.1:0-4662 GCA_035628955.1 Bordetella sp. | reverse complement strand
TGCAGGGTTTCCATGAACCGCAGCACTGCCGCCGACAACGAGCGCCCTTTCTTTACCAGAATCCCGATCTCCCGGGTCGCCGTGGGCGCATGCAGGGCCACGCTGCGCAGGCGCGTTGTATCCATCAGCCGCAGCGCCAGTTCAGGCACTGCCGCCACTCCTACCCCGGCAGCCACCATGGCACCCACCACCGATATATTGTCCGCCACATAATTCGCGTCCGGCCCTCGCCCCATGGCCGCCAGTATCCGGTCAGTAACCAGCCGGATGCTGCTGGCCGGCCCGCTGGCCACAAAAGGCCGGTCCGCGAACACGCTCCAGTCCACTTTTTTCTTCTTTGCCAGCGGGTCATCAATCGGGCAGATCAGCACGAAGTTCTCTTTCAGTAGCGGGGTGAACATCACGTCGGCCGGCTGGTTGGCGATAGCGACGGAAATGCCGAGATCGGCCTGGCCTTCCGACACGGCCTGAGTTACCTGGCGCGCCGAGGCCGCCTGGATCACCAGCCGTACCTGCGGATGCGATTTCTGCAGTGCCTGGGCGGTTGATGGCAGGAGGGCGGCCGCCACCGAAGGCAGCGCCCAGATGTTCACGCTGCCGCGCCGGCCGGCGATGAATTCTGACAAGTCGCTGAGCGAATCGCGAAACTCGGACAGCATGCGCTGGGCAATGGGAACCAACTCCGTACCGGCGTCGGTCAGCGCCACGCCGTGTTTGTCGCGATCGAAGAGCTTTGCGTTGAGCTTTTGCTCGGCCGCCTGGACCCGGCGGCTAAGGGCAGGCTGCGACACGTGCGCGTGCTCGGCGGCCATGCGGAAGTTGCGTGTTTCCGCCACCAGCAGCACGGCTTCCAGTTCGGAAATGGTCAGGGTAAGCCGAGTGCGGGTCATGGTAATGCAATTAGGTTATCACCGAAATATGAATATATCATTTTGAGTATCAAGGCATCCTGCTCATACTCTCTATGGAGCCCACGCCGCCAGAGCGCGCCTGTTACGCGCCCGGATTGCCGGGGATGGCCAGCGGGTACATATGGAGAGACAAGCATGGACAAGCCGCGCACTCGACTGCGCATCGGGGTTGGGGCAGGCATGGCCGATGACCGTATCGGCCCGGCACTGCAACTGCTGGAACAGTGCGACCTGGACTACCTGGTGTGCGAATGCCTGGCCGAGCGCACCATCGCGCGCGAGACGCTGACGCGCCGGCATGACGGCGCGCGCGGCTATAACCCGATGCTGGAAGAGCGCATGCGCGGCTTCTTGCCGCTGTGCCAGCAAAAGGGTGTGCGGCTGGTGTCCAACATGGGGGCCGCCAATCCGCTGGGCGCGGCCCAGGCCGCCCTGGATATCGGCAGGGAACTGGGATGGCGCGATCTGCAATGCGCCGCGGTGGTGGGCGACGATGTGATCGATCGCGTGCGCGCGCATCCTGAACTGCAACTGATGGACCGCGATCTGCCGCTGGAAGAAATCCTGCCCCGGCTGGCGTCGGCCAATGCCTACCTGGGCGCCGACACGGTGCGTGACGCTTTGGCCACCGGCGCGCATGTGGTCATGACGGGGCGGGTGGCGGATCCATCCTTGTTCCTGGGCGTGGCCCTGCATCACCACGGCTGGGCGTATGACGATGTATCGCGCCTGGCAGCCGGTACCATCATGGGGCACTTGCTGGAATGCTCGGCCCAGATCACCGGCGGCTATTTTGCCGACCCGGGCAAGAAAGACGTGCCGCGCCTGGCCGAGCTGCCGTATCCCTATGCCGATATCTACAGCGACGGCGAGCTGTTCATCGGCAAGCCCGACGGATCCGGCGGCCGGTTGGATCGAATGACCTGCACCGAGCAAGCCTTGTACGAAATCCATGATCCCAGCGCCTATATCACCCCGGATTGCGTATTGAGCTTGCAGGGCCTGCACTTCGAAGAACTGACGCCAGACCGGGTGGCCGTACGGGGCATGGGCGCCCGGCCGCGCACCGATAGCTACAAGGTGGTGGTCGGCTACTTCGATGGCTGGATCGGCACGGGCGAAGTAGCCTACGCCGGCGTCAACGCGATTGCACGCGCGCAATTGGCGGCCGAGACTGTGAAGGAGCGCTTCCGGCTGGACGGCGGCGTGGCCAGCGAATTGCAGGTCGACCTGATCGGTATCAGCAGCCTGCATGGCAACCATCCGGTGTCCGCGGCCAGCCACCCATACGAGGTGCGCTTGCGCGTGTCGGCTCGCTGTCCCGACAAGAAAAGCGCCCATCTGCTGGGCGACCACGTGCGGCAATTGAATATGCAGGGGCCTTACGGCGCGGGTGGGCCGGTGAACCTGGGCGCCAAAGAGATCGTTGCCGTCGACGCGGTGCTGATTCCCCGCGACTGGGTCAACCCGCAAGTGATCACCGCAGGAGCATAATCATGGGAACCCTGGTCCACGACCTGGCGCATGCGCGCGCCGGCGACAAAGGCAATACTTCCAGCATTGCCGTTATTGCCTATGACGAGGCCTCTTGGCAGGTGTTGCGGCGTGCGCTTACCGCCGATTGCGTCGCGCAGGCGTTTGCGCACCTGGGAGCCGGGCCGGTCAGGCGCTACGAAGTCGAAAGCCTGAAGGCCCTGAATTTCGTCATTCCCAACGTGCTGGCCGGCGGCGTGACGCGCTCGCTGCGCCTGGATCCGCATGGCAAGTCGCTGAGCGCGCTGATGCTGGGCATAGAGCTGTCCGACGGCCGGCCGGCATCCTGAGAGGCCGACATGTATCCTCCCGCCGAACTCGTGCAGACTGAAGTCTTTGCCCGGCTGCCCGAATCCCTGTACCTGACCGACCAGCCGTCTACCTGGCTGGCCGCGCGCCATGCGCGGATGCACTCCTTCCTGGAGGGGCCGGCCTTCGATCGCGCCGGCAACCTGTGGTGCGTGGACCTGGCGCATGGACGTATCCTGCGCGTGGACCCGGCCGGCAACTTCGAAGTGATGGTCAGCTATGACGGTGAACCCAATGGCCTGAAGATTCATCAGGATGGGCGCATTTTCGTGGCCGACCACCTGCATGGCCTGATGCTGGTCGACCCTCGGACCCGGACCATACGGCCCTACCTGCAGCATGTGCAGCGCGAAGGCCTGCGAGGCCTGAACGATCTGCTCTTTGCATCCAACGGCGACCTTTATTTCACCGACCAGGGCGAAAGCGCCCTGGAAAACCCCACGGGCCGCGTGTTTCGCCTGCGGGCGGACGGCCGGAGCGTGGATCTGCTGATGGACGGCCTGGCCGGGCCCAATGGGCTGGTGTTGAACAAAGCGGAAAACGTGCTGTACGTGGCCATTACCCACGACAACGCCATTTATGCCTTGCGGCTGGAACCCGGCGGCGCCATGAAGAAGGCCAGCCGCTTTATTCAATTGTCCGGCAGCACGGCCGGGCCCGACGGACTGGCGCTGGACGAAGCCGGCAACCTGGCCATTGTGCATGCCCAGGCCGGCACGGTCTGGCTGTTCAGCCCACTGGGCGAGCCGCTGTATCGCATCCGCTCGTGCGCGGGCTTGCGTACTACCAATGTCGCCTACGGCGGAGCCGACCGGCGCAGCCTGTACATCACCGAGGCCGAGCAGGGCGCCATTCTGCGAGCCCGCCTGCCGCACCCCGGCAAGCTGATGTATTCCCACACCAATCAAGTAGAACGTACCCCTCAGGAGACAACGTCATGACTCTGCATAGATTGATCGCCGGCCTGGCCCTGGGCCTGGCCGCCGTCGGCGCCGCCCAGGCGGCCGACACCTGGCCTGCGCGCCCTATACGCCTGATCGCCACATATGGCCCGGGCAGTTCCATCGACATCATTGCCCGCCTGGTGGCCAAGCCCTTGTCCGAGCAACTGGGCCAGCCGGTGATTGTCGAGAACAAGCCTGGCGCGGGCGGCGACCTGGGTACCGACATGATCGCCAAGTCCGACAAAGACGGCTATACCATCGGCTTTGCCTCGGCCGGGCCGATTACAGTCAATCCGAATGCCCGCGCGAAAATGCCGTACGACTCCATGAAAGACCTGGTGCCGGTGGCCCTGGTGGCCACCGGCCCCAACGTCATATTGGTGAACCCGGCGCTGCCGGTGAACAACCTGCAAGAGCTCATCGCCTACATCAAGGCCAACCCGGACAAAGTGAGCTTTGCGTCGGCCGGCATGGGCACCAGCGGCCACATCGCGGGCGAACTGTTCCAGCACCTGTCAAAGACCACCATCCTGCATGTGCCCTACAAGGGCAACAGCGAAGCCATCACCGATACCCTGGGTGGCCGCACCTCGATGGTCATCAGCGGCGTGCCGCCCATTCTGTCTTTCGTGAAATCGGGCCGCTTGCGCGCGATCGCGGTGGCGGACACCAAGCGCTCGCCGCTGTTGCCCGACGTGCCCACCGTGGCCGAAGCCGGCCTGCCCGGCGCTGAAAGCGTGGCCTGGTATGGCATCGTGGCGCCGGCCGGCACCCCTGTCGAGATTCTGGACCGCCTGCACGACGAAATAGGCAAGGCCGTCAGCAGCCCCGAGGTGCAGCAGAAATTCTCGAGCCTGGGCATTGTTGCCGCGTCGGATACGCGTGCCGAGTTCGGCAAGCGCATGACCGATGAGTTCGCGCGCTTCAAAGAGCTGTTCAAGCAGATCAACCTGGTCATGGACTGA
>DASPIV010000641.1:0-6027 GCA_035628955.1 Bordetella sp. | reverse complement strand
GCCGTGTGCCAGCGACAAGGGTTCATTGTTCATTTCCCAAGCCAGCATGGCGTCTTGCAGGGTGTCGCGCGGCACCGAACGTTCCACCGTCAGCGTGTTCGGGTCCAGGCCTTCGGGCAGCTTCTCGCCGCCGGTGCCGGTCATGTAGGGGGGGTCGCCTTCGATGCCGCCCAGGTATTCGACCAGGGTGCGCACTGGAATGCCGGTCCACAGTACGCAGCCGGCCGCGCCAACCTGCCATTGCGTCCCGCTGGGCTTGTGCGGGAAGAACCCGCGGCCGTTGCCCGAACATTGCAGCACGGTGGCGATGGTATCCACGCCCAGCGTCTTGAGGTCGCCCAGTGTCAGCGTGCGCGGATTCTTCACGCCCAGGATCTCGATCGACCAGGCATCGCGGTCGTCGAGCACGGAGGCATCGGGCGGCGGCAGGTTGTTGCGTACGTACAGTTCGCGCGCCGGCGTGATGACGCCGTCGCCGAATGCGCCACGGCGGGTCTCGATGGTGTTGGCGCTATGGACGATGACGCTGTCGGCATCTTTCCAGGCGGCATAGGGCGGCAGCGGCTTGGCCGCTGCCGCGGTGGACGCTGCCGATGCGGCGGCCTTGCCGGCCGCTTGTTCGCTGGCGCGCACGACGCCGGTGGCGCCCAGGCCAGCCGCGGCCAGTGCGCCGGCGCTGCCGGCCAGCAGGCGGCGGCGTGCGGGATTGCGGGGGGTAGTCTCCATGGCGTGGCTCTCCGATTGCCGCGCATTGCCGGGGCAGGCGCGGTATTGTGATTATGTTGCGCCGCCTGGCGGCGGCTTGCCGTCATGGCGACGGTTGACTGCCATGATCGGCAATGCGTGCTTATATGTCAACCGGTTGTAAGTGTCGGCATTTCTAGTTGAAAAGAATATATAACCCCTTCTGAACCCGAGCAGGAGCATTCCCATGTGCCGCTGGATGGCTTATACCGGTAGTCCCTTGCAACTCGAGACCGTGATCTTCAAGGCGCGGCATTCGCTTATCGACCAAAGCCTGCATTCGCGCCTGGGTGCCAGCACGACCAATGGCGACGGCTTCGGCGTGGGCTGGTACGGGCACGATCCGGCCGAGCTGCCGTTTAGGTACCGCAGCATCCACCCCGCCTGGAACGATCGCAACCTGCGCGAGGCGGCCCGCGCCATCCGGGCGCCGCTGTTCGTGGCGCACATCCGCGCGGCCACCGACACGCCGGCCCAGGAAACCAATTGCCATCCGTTTCGCCACGAGCGCTGGCTGTTCGTGCACAACGGCATGATCCGCGACTATCCGTTGCTGCGGCGCGACCTGGTGATGCAGATCGCACCGCGCTATTTCACCTCGCTGGAAGGGTCCACCGATTCCGAGGTGATGTTCTTGCTGGCCCTGAGCCTGGGCCTGGAGACCGAGCCTGTGCCGGCCCTGCAGCGCATGGTGGCCCTGGTCGAGGACGTGGGGCACCGGCATGGTGTGGAGCATCCGCTGACCATGACCGTATGCGTGCTGGATGGCCAGCGCTTGATCGCGGTGCGCTATTCCAGCGAAGCGAATTCACGGTCGCTGTTCCACAGTACCGACGTGCGCCACCTGAAGCAGTTGTATCCCGATGAGCCGCGCATTGCGGCGCTGGACGACGACGCCTACATGCTGTTGTCGGAGCCGCTGGTGGAGTTGCCCGGGGCCTGGGAAGAGGTGCCCGAGGGCACCGCCATCGTGGCGGGCGGCGGACAGGTGCGCTCGTATCCGTTCGCGCCCGACCGAAGCTGATGGCGCACGCACGCGAGCCTTGCCGACGATGCCGGGGCGGGCGTGGATTACGCCACGGCCGGCATGGCGTACCACAGGGCCGCGAAGAAATGGCAGGCCGTGCCTGCCAGCACGAACAGGTGCCATACGAAATGCGCGTAGCGCCAGCGCGAATCGAAGGCGAAGAACACCACGCCGGCGGTGTAGGCCAGGCCGCCGGCCAGCAGCAGCCAAAGCCCGTCGGCAGGCACGCGTTCCAGGACCGGGTCGACCGCAATGGCCACCAGCCAGCCCATGGCCAGGTATAGCCCGGTGGACCAGAGCGGGCGGTCGAGCCGCTTGCTGGCCTTGAGCGCCACCCCCAGGCCGGCCAGGCCCCATATCAGCACCAGCAGGGTCCAGCCCCAGGGACCGCGCAGCGGCCCCAGCGTGAACGGCGTATAGGTGCCGGCGATGAGCAGGTAGATGGCGGAGTGATCGAGCACATTGAACAACTGCTTGGCGCGGCCGACCGGCAGGGCATGGTACAGCGTGGAGGCCAGGTACAGCAGGCACATGCTGGCCGCGAAAATGGCGGCCCCGGCCACCAGCGCGGCATCGCCCCGGTGCGTGGCGCCGATGATCAGCAAGGGCGCGGCCGCCAGCGACCCCAGCGCGCCCAGCCCATGGCTGATGCTGTTGGCGATTTCTTCACCGGGGGTCTGGGGGCGGTCGAGGCTGGGCATGATGGACAATGATGAGGGGCGGGGCCTGGCATAGTGCGATAGCACACCTTAGGCGTTTGCGCTTGGCAATTCAAGGCGTTGCATCGGTAGAGGCTTGATCAGGCACAAGGTCCACGGAACGAATGGCCGGGCTGTAGAATTCAAGGCAGCTGCTTCTGCCGGAGACCCTGATGCCTGCCGACGTACAGATCCGCCCCGTGCGCCCGGATGACTACGCCGCCTGGAAGCCCTTGTGGGATGGCTATAACGCTTTCTATGGCCGCGTCGGCGCCACCGCTTTGCCCGACGAGATCACGCGTACCACCTGGACGCGGTTTTTCGACGGCTACGAACCCATGCATGCCCTGGTGGCCGAATCCGATGGCGTGTTGCTGGGGCTGGTGCATTACCTGTACCACCGCAGCACGACGGCGCTGGGGCCCAACTGCTACCTGCAGGACCTGTACACCGCACCGGCCGCGCGTGGCCGCGGGGTAGCCGAGGCGCTGATCCGGGCAGTCTACGAGCAGGCGCGCGCCGATCGTTGCGCCCGGGTGTACTGGCAAACGCAAGAAGGCAATGCCACCGCGCGCCGCCTGTACGACCGGGTGGCCGATCTGTCCGGCTTCGTTGTCTACCGCAAGGTTTTCTAGCGCCGCGGCCGGCCCGGTGGGCCGCTTGGGGAGCGTAGAATGAACAGCCGTTGGCTGTTCCCAGCCTGCCGATCCGAACGGAGACCCCCATGGCAATATCGATGTACCAGGCGTCCGTGCCCGTGTTTGCACGTGCGCTGCAAGTGCTGTCCACTTTGCTGGACAAAGGCGTGGAGCATGCCCGCGCCCAGGGTCAGGACCCCGACACGCTGGTGCGGGCCCGTCTGGCGCCCGACATGTTGGACTTGGCGGGGCAGGTGCAACGTGCCAGCGATGCATCCAAGCTGGCGCTGCAGCGCCTGACCGGCATCGAAGCGCCGCGCTTTGCCGACGAGGAAGCCAGCTGCGCGCAACTGCAGCAACGCATCGCCGACACGCTGGCCTACGTGAACAGTGTCGCAGAAGACCAATTGGCCGACGCGCAATCGCGCGAGGTGGTGATCCGATTCAAGGATTTCGAGCAGTCGTTTCGCGGCGATGCCTACCTGCTGAGCTTCGCGCTGCCGAATTTCTTCTTCCACATCACCACCGCCTACGACATTCTGCGCCATGTGGGCGTGCCGCTGGGCAAGCGCGATTACCTGGGGCCCTACCGCCAGTAAGGCTATGCCTTGCCGCCGGTGCCGCAACCGAAGGCCGATTCCATGTTCTTTTGCATTTGCTCGGGCGTCAGGTCTTCTTTGTGCGTGGCCACCGACCAGCGATGGCCCACCGGATCGGTAAGCTGGCCATAGCGGTCGCCCCAGAACATATCGGCCGCCGGCATGGTGATGGTGGCGCCGGCCGCCTGGGCCTGTGCCATGGTGGCGTCCACGTCTTCGACATACAGATGCAGGTACACGGGCGAGCCTTGCAGCGCCTTCGGGTCTGCTGAACCGCAGTCCGCGTCGGGAAACGTGTCGGCCAGCATGACGGTGGAGTCGCCGATGCGCACCATGGCGTGCATGATCTTGCCGCCGGGGCCGGGCATGCGGGCCAGCTCGACCGCCTTGAACGCCTTTACGTAGAAATCGATGGCTACGGCCGCGCCGTCGCATATCAGGTGCGGGGTAACGGAATGCATGTCCTCGGGAATGGGTTTCACGGTGGCCATGGTGGGCTCCTGGTTGGAATGGGGTGCCGGATTGGCACGCCGCTATCGGTACGACGGCCGGCGTGGCGCTGGATCGACAGCACGGGCCGGCTTTTTTTGCAACAATTCGGTTACATGGACACCAGGGTGCTGAAGCCGCCCCAGGCCATGCGTTTCATGTCGAACACACCCTCGGCGGATCCGCAGTGCAGCCGGGGATCGGCCATGACGGCGGCGTTGATGCGGTCGCGATCGGCCTTGCTGGGGTAGAGAATCCATGCGAACACCACGACCTCGTCGTCGCCCGCCTTGGCGGCGTCGGTGAACCGGGCGCAGTTCGGATCCATGTTCAGATCGTCGCCCACGCACTCGCGGTAATCGAGCGCGCCATGGTCTTTCCATACCGCGCAGGCCGTGGTGGCCATGGCTTTGTAAGTGTCGAGCTTGCTCTTCGGGACGGCAAGCAGGAATCCATCTACGTATTGTTCCATGGGGGTGCTCCTTGGTGTTTGCGTCGTTGGGCCCGCGAGGCCGGATTGCTACTTTATAGGGAAACCGCGCCGCCGCAGATGGGAAATTGCGACAATCTTGCGGGTGGATTGCGACGGCCCCGCGGCGGTATGCTGCCGGCATGATGAACGTTGCTTTCCTGCTGCCGGCAGGCGCCAATATTGCTTCGCTGGAAACCGCCCGGCATGGATTCATGGTGGCCAACCAGTACCTGCAGGCGCAGGGCCGCGCGCCGCGTTTCGCGGTGCGCCTGCTGGCGGCCACGCCGCACGTCACCCTGGACGACGGCCGCATTCAAGTACAGGCCGACGCCGTGCTGGCCGACCCCGGCCCGGTGGATATCTGCATCGTGCCCCCCTTGCTGGCCCCGGCGCCTGAAGTCATGTCCGACAATGCCGACCTGATCGAATGGCTGGCGCGCCACTACAAGAACGGCGGCGAACTGGCTTGCCTGTGCCTGGGGGCGGCGTTGCCGGCGGCGGCCGGACTGCTGGACGGGCGGCGCGCAGTGGTGCATTGGGCGGCGCACAATCTGTATGCGCAGTGGTTTCCGCGGGTGCAATGGGTAAGCGACCGCATCGTGCTGGCCGAGCACGGCCTGTACACCAGCGGCGGCGCGTTCTCGGCCGCGCACCTGGTCTTGCACCTGGTCGAGAAATACACCGACCGCGATACGGCTATCTGGTGCGCCAAGTTCTTCCAGTTGGACTGGAGCCGCCAAAGCCAGTTGCCGTTTTCAGTGTTCGTGGGCCATAAAGAACATACCGACACTACCGTGCGCGCGGTGCAGCAGCATATCGAGACGTGCTATGCCGAGCGCCTGACCGTGCAGGCGCTGGCTGAGCGCTTTGCATTGGGGCGGCGCACGCTGGAGCGGCGTTTTCGCACGGCCACCGGCAACAGTATCGTCGAATACCTGCAGCGCATACGCGTGGAGGCCGCCAAGAAGCAACTGGAGAACTCGCGCAAAACCGTGGCTGAAGTGATGTACGAGGTGGGCTACAGCGATACCAAGGCGTTTCGGGATATTTTCAACAAGTATTGTGGGATGTCGCCGGTGGGGTATCGGGAGAAATATCTGTAATGGCTAGGTGTCTGACCCCCATAGGGGTGCCAGACACCTGCAATACATTAAAGCCCGGCGCTTGTGAACTGACCCCCGGCAGTTGGACGTAGATCCAACCTTCGGGGGCCAGTTCATTGCCGGGCCTGTTTTATGTATTACCGCTGACGCTCAATCGACGCTGGCGCCCGATTTTTTCACGACTTCCGCCCAGCGCGGAATTTCCGTGGCCATCAGGTCGCGCAGCACCTCGGGGCTGCTGCCCACCAGTTCCATCC
>DASPIV010000640.1:0-2565 GCA_035628955.1 Bordetella sp. | reverse complement strand
GTCTGCACGTAGGTGATCAGCTTTTCCCGCGTATCGATGATGTCCAGGTTACGCATGGTGAGCTGTCCGATGCGGTCGGCCGGCGAGAACGTCGACTCGCCTTTTTCCATGGTCAGGCGTTCGGGCTTGTACGTCAGGTTGTTCGACACCGTATTCAGGATCGAATAGTCGTTGCCGCGGCGCAGCTCGACGGTGACTTCGCCAGTGATGGCGCGGGCTACCCAGCGCTGGGCGGTTTCGCGCAGCATGATGGCTTGCGGGTCGAACCAGCGGCCCTGGTACAGCAGGCGGCCCAGCTTGCGGCCGCTTTCGCGGTATTGCTCGATGGTGTCTTCGTTGTGAATGCCGGTGACCAGGCGTTCGTAGGCGATGAACAGCAGCGCCAGGCCCGGGGCTTCATAAATGCCGCGGCTCTTGGCCTCGATGATGCGGTTCTCGATCTGGTCGCTCATGCCCAGCCCGTGGCGTCCGCCTATGCGGTTGGCTTCCAGCATCAGCTCGACCGGGTCGCTGTATTCGACGCCGTTCAGGGCCACCGGCTGGCCTTCGTCGAAGCGCACGGTGACTTCTTCGGCCTTGACCGGCACGTCGTCACGCCAGAAGGCCACGCCCATGATGGGCTTGACGATCTTGATGCCCGATTGCAGATGCTCGAGGTCTTTGGCCTCGTGGGTGGCGCCCAGCATGTTGGAGTCGGTGGAATAGGCTTTCTCGGCCGACATCTTGTAGTCGAAGCCGGCTTGCCGCATGTATTCCGACATTTCGGCGCGGCCGCCCAGCTCGTCGATGAACAACTGGTCGAGCCAGGGTTTGTAGATCTTCAGGTCGGGATTCGTGAGCAGGCCGTATCGGTAGAAGCGCTCGATGTCGTTGCCCTTGTACGTGCTGCCATCGCCCCAGATATTGACGCCGTCTTCTTTCATGGCGGCCACCAGCATGGTGCCGGTGACGGCACGGCCGATGGGCGTGGTGTTGAAGTAGGTGATGCCGGCGGTGGAAATGTGGAAGGCGCCCGCTTGCAGCGCGGCGATGCCTTCGGCCACCAGCTGCGCGCGGCAGTCGACCAGGCGGGCGTTCTCGGCGCCGTATTCCATGGCATGGCGCGGGATCGCGTCGTAGTCGGCTTCGTCGGGTTGCCCCAGATTGGCGGTATAGGCGTAGGGAATGGCGCCCTTGTTGCGCATCCACAGCAGCGCAGCGCTGGTGTCCAGGCCGCCCGAAAAGGCAATGCCGACCTTCTGGCCGACGGGAAGGTTAGGAAGGATAGTGGTCATTGTGTGATCAGGGCGGCAGCGGGCTGCGGGTTATGCGGTTGAGCCGGGCATTTTACCGCGTTTGGGTGGGGGGGATTGTTCTTGCACCGTCCCGTGGCGCACGGGCAGGCAGCGGCGGTGGCGACGTGCGTCGGGCTCGGGCGCATGCAGGCGCCCTCGATCTGCTTCGCAGACTGCCCCGCCGCCCGACTCGCCACCGCCGCTGCCTGCCCGTGCGCCACGGGACTGCGATGGTGATCAATCGAATCGTCGGGAGCACTGGCTTGCGAAGGGCCTTTACCTGTCTTGGCTGGAGGTCAGGAACTTGACATGGCTTGGAAATCAGTCGATCTGGCCCAGCAGCAGGAATTCCATCAGGGCTTTCTGGACGTGCAGGCGATTCTCGGCTTCGTCCCAGACGACGCTCTGAGGGCCGTCGATGACTTCGCCGGTGACTTCTTCGCCGCGATGGGCCGGCAGGCAGTGCATGAAGACAGCCTGGGGATCGGCGGCGGCCATCATTTCGGCGTCGACGCACCAGTCGGCGAAGGCGGTACGGCGTGCGTCGTTTTCGGCCTCGTAGCCCATGCTGGTCCAGACGTCGGTGGTGACCAGGTGGGCGCCGCGGCAGGCCTCGATGGGGTCGGCGAACTGGCGCAGCACGCCGGCGGGCGGCTGGCCCACGCGCGTCGCATCGAGCTCGTACCCGGGCGGCGTGGAAACGTGCAGCGTGAAGCCCAGCATTTCGGCCGCCTGCAGCCAGGTGTACGACATGTTGTTGGCATCGCCGATCCAGGCCACGGTCTTGCCGGCGACCGGGCCGCGATGCTCGATGTAGGTGAACAGGTCGGCCAGGATCTGGCATGGGTGGAATTCGTTGGTCAGGCCGTTGATGACCGGCACGCGCGAATGGGCGGCGAAGCGTTCGATGCGGGTCTGCTCGAACGTGCGGATCATGACGATGTCGACCATGCGCGAAATGACGCGCGCGGTGTCTTCGATGGGCTCGGAGCGGCCCAGTTGCGAGTCGTTGGAAGTCAGGTTGATGACCGAGCCGCCCATCTGGTACATGCCGGCCTCGAACGACACCCGGGTGCGGGTGCTGGCCTTCTCGAACACCATGGCCAGGGTACGGTCGTGCAGCGGCATATGCGGCTCGTAGCGCTTGAACTTGTCCTTGATCAGGCGGGCGCGCTCGAGCACATAGGCGATCTCGGCGGAGGAAAAGTCCTTGAACTGCAGGAAGTGCCGCAAGGGGCCGTTCTGGGGCGTGGGAGGTGTCATGATGGAAGGGGCGAAGCCAAAAGACCAA
>DASPIV010000639.1:0-2189 GCA_035628955.1 Bordetella sp. | reverse complement strand
TGCCCAGTTCCGATCCGCCGTCGATGGCCAGCCGCTGCATGCCGGCCTGGTCGGGAATGACGTGGCTCTTGCCCACCAGGACCAGGTCGCGGTCGCGGCCCGCCAGGTATTCGCCCAGCGTCACCTCGCCCACTGACAGCGGCACGCGGTTCCAGGTGGTGCCATGGCTGGAGGGATAGCGCCCGGTGTAATAGCTCATGCGCGACGGCCCGCACACGCCCGAGTTCACGAACGCCCGTTCGAAGCGCACGCCACGCGCGGCCAGCGCGTCCAGGTTGGGCGTGCGCAGATACGGATGCCCATAGCTGCCCAGGTGGTCGGCCCGCAGTTGGTCGGCCATGATGAACAGCACATTCTGGATCTTGCTCATGACATGTCCGCCCTTGCTACTGGGTTGCCTTGAAGCCCGACTCGCGCACCACCGGTTCCCATTGTTTGCGATAGGCCGCCAGCGCCTGCGCCGTTTGCGCCGCATCGGCCGACACCGGTTCCAGGTTCGCCGCGCGCACGGCCTGCTGCATGGCGGGGTCGCGCATGACGTCGGCGATGTCGCGCGCCAGGCGCTCGACCTTGTTCTGCGGCATGGCTGCCGGGGCAAAGAAGGCGTTCCAGCCATCGGCCGCCAAGTCGATGCCGGCCTCGCGAAAAGTCGGCACATCGGCCAGCGCCGCTTCGCGCTCGGTGCCCGAGGTGGCCAGGATACGCACGCGCCCACCCTGGTGCTGCGGCAACAGCGTATCCAGCGTATCGATCGCCTGCGGCAAGATGCCGCCGATCAACTCGCTGATCAACGGCCCCGAACCGCGATACCCCACCACTTCGGCCTGCTGCCCGATTTCGTCGCCCAGCATCAGCGCAAAGAAGTGCGGCAGACTGCCAGTGGCCGGCACGCCCACGGTGAAACGGTCGGGGTTGTCCTTCAGCCAGGCCCGCAATGCCTTCATGTCTTTGCGGGGCGAATCGGCCGACACGGCCAGGGCGAATTTGTAGCTGCTGACCAGCGACACGGGCTTGAAATCGCGCTGGGCGTCGTAGCCGGGATCGGCGTAGACCAGTGGGGCCACCACCATCACCGCGGGGTTGCCCAGCAGCAGCACATTCTGGTCCGCGCCGGCATTGCGCAAGAGTTGCGCCGAAATACGGCCGCCCGCACCGGTCTTGTTCTCGACGATGACCGAAACGCCCACCCGGTCTTTCAAGCGTTCGGCCACCAGCCGGGCGATACGGTCTGAACTGCCGCCGGGCGGATAGCCCACCACGATCGTCAAGGGGCCGTCCAGCGGAGCGGCCGCCCAGGCCGAGGCGGCCAGCGCACAGGCCGCCAGGGCGCACAGTATCCGTTTGATCATGTCTTCCTCCTGTCTTGAGTTTTTCTATTGAACTGTTGTCAAGGTAAAAGACTGTAGCAACGGAGGCATTTGTTGATCTAATCCAATATCTATACACAAACGCAAGAATCCCAGGCAGGAGACCCTGATGCCACGCATGCCCGCACCGCTCCCTACCCACCTGGCGGATATGCCCATGTATTGCCTGTACCAGGCCTGGTCGCAGGCCAGTCCGGTATTCGTGCGGCTGTGCGAAGGACGGTTCGGCATCACCCGGCGTGAATGGCGCCTGCTGGCCGCGGCGGTCGAATATGGTCCGCTGACCTCGGCAGAGCTCGCCGCCGCGGCCCGGCTGGATTTGGTGCGCACCTCGCGCGCCTTGGGCACGCTGTGCGACAAGGGCTGGGCCGAGCGGGTGCGCGATGCGGACGACAAACGCATCATGAACGTCATGGCTACCCAGGCGGGCCGGGCGTTGTACCAAGCCATGCTGCCGGAAATCGCCCGCCTGAACGATTTGCTGATGGCCGACTTGACGCCGGATGAAGGGCGCCAGTTGCTGCGCCTGCTGCAAGTGGTGGCACAGCGCGGCGCCCGCATGGCCACCGATAACGTGGTGGCCGACAAGGCCAGCCGGCGCCAGGGCGGCACGCGCCGTCCGCCCTCCCGGCCGCCGCAGTAACCCCCCTTTCTGCCGGCGGGCAATCGCGCCACCCTCTGTTACCCCACGGCCTGCGCGGACGAGCCGGCATATCTTATAATTTATATTGATTGCGAATCGTTATTGTTCTTGAACTCAAAAGCTTACCTATCTGTGGGGATCCCTTGAAAATTCGTTTGCGCGCCCTGCCCGCCCGCCAG
>DASPIV010000638.1:0-3807 GCA_035628955.1 Bordetella sp. | reverse complement strand
CTGAAGACCGCGCCGCTGTTCAGCGGCTTTCGCGGCGCGCCCGGCGCCGATGTAGAGGCCCTGGCCGATGCCATCGTGCGGCTCTCGCAGTTCGCGCTGGCGGCGGGTACCACGCTCGATTCCGTGGAGCTGAATCCATTCGTGGTGCTGCCTGAAGGGCAGGGCGCATGTGCGCTGGATGCGGTGTTGCTGGCCGGCGCCGCGCCTTCGGTGCCGCCCGCCGCGCGCCAGGCGGTGATCGCCACATTGCCGCTGTTCGAGATGGCCCGCATGCGTGCCTCGAATACG
Organism: Bordetella sp.; assembly: GCA_035628955.1. GTDB lineage: Bacteria > Pseudomonadota > Gammaproteobacteria > Burkholderiales > Burkholderiaceae_B > Bordetella_A. The sequence goes on along the minus strand of DASPIV010000638.1, from coordinate 3,519 downwards.
GCGCGCAAGCATGGGGCCGCCGGCTTTGCCGGCGACAGCCCCGCATCGCGCATGCGGTGGGTGAATCAGTTCACGCATACCCGGCGGCTGCGCAGTCCGGACGACAAAGAAGTCGTGACGCCGAATAACGACACGCTGTTCACCAATGCGTGGCTGGACTTGTCGGCGGGGCCGCTGGTCATCGAGGTGCCGGAGATGGGGCAGCGATACTGGGTGCTGGGCTTCCTGGACGCCTGGACCAACCCCTGGGCCTATGCGGGGCGGCGCAGCACCGGCGGCGATGCACAACGCTTGTTCGTACACGGCCCCGACTGGCAAGGCGAGGTGCCCGCAGGCATGCACAGGATCAGCGCGCCTAGCGCCGATGTGTGGGTGATCGGCCGCATTCTGGTGGACGCCGATCCGGCGGACCTGGCGCGCGTGCATGCCCTGCAGGACCAGTTCGCCATACGCCGGCTCGATGGAAACCCCGCGCTTTCGCGCATCGACGTTTTGCTGGATAACCGCGACACGGGCGTGCCGGACGCCCACGAATATCTGCGCGTGCTGGACACCATGCTCGAACGCAATCCGCCTTCTTCATCGTTGCCGCCATGGCCGCCCGCGACGGCAGACTTGCAGGCAGCGTTGGATGAGGTCTACACCGAATTGCGCGACGTCGCGCAGCCCTCGGAACTGGGAGGCGGCTGGACGACGGCGGTTGCCGTGCGCACCAGCTTCGGCGACGACCTCTGGACGCGGGCGCGCGTGGCGCGCAACTGGATCGGTACGCTGGGTATCGACGAGGCCATGTACATCATGGCCGAGGTGGATGCCGACGGCCGGCCTTTGACGGGCGCGCGGCGCTACGTGCTGCGCTTTCCGCCGGCAGGCGGGCCAAGGGTGGGCGCGTTCTGGTCGATCACCCTTTATCGCCGCAGCGATTGCCTGCTGGCGGCCAACGCCATCGGCCGGCATTCGATCGGCGATCGTACTCCAGGCTTGCGCCACGATGCGGATGGGGGCTTGAGTATCTCGATCCAGGCCCAGGATCCCGGGCCGGAAAAGAACTGGCTGCCCGCGCCCGCCGGGGAAGGCTTCTACCTGACGCTGCGGCTGTACCAGCCGCAGCAGGAGCACCTGGCAGGCACTTTCGACTATCCCCCGGTGCGGCGGATGGATTGAGCGCGGCGCATCGCCATGGGCAGGTTCGAGCGGCTTGAGCCGGTTCGCGAAGAAACGGGGAACAGTATGTCGAAACGATTGCAAGACCGGGTGGCCATTGTGACCGGGGCCGGCAATGGGCTGGGACGCGCCCATGCGCTGGAGCTGGCGCGACAGGGTGCGAAGGTGGTCGTCAATGATCTGGGCGGCGCGGCGCAAGCCGTGGCGGACGAGATCGGCCGGGCCGGCGGACAGGCCATCGCGGTTGCCGGCGACGTCACGCGGGAAGCCGACATGGAGGCACTGGCCCTGCGTTCGATGGCTATGTACGGGCGCATCGATATTTTGGTGAACAACGCGGGCATCTTGCGCGACAGGACGTTCGCCAAAATGGCCCTGGATGATTTCCGCATGGTGCTGGAGGTGCACGTCATGGGGGCCGTCAACGCCACCAAGGCCGTGTGGGCCCAGATGCGGGCGCAGTCATACGGACGCATCGTGATGACGACTTCTTCGTCGGGGCTGTATGGCAACTTCGGGCAATCGAACTACAGCGCGGCCAAAATGGCCTTGGTGGGCCTGATGCAGACCCTGGCGCTCGAGGGCGCCAAGCACAATGTGCGCGTGAACTGCCTGGCCCCCAGCGCCATGACCGCGATGACCGAGGGCCTGCTGGACCCCGCGGCATCCGAGGTGCTGGCGCCCGAACGGGTCAGCCCGGGCCTGGTCGCCCTGGTGGGTGACGACGCGCCAACCCGCATGATTCTGCTGGCCGGCGGTGGAAGCTTCGAATGCGCTCACATCACGATGACCCAGGGTATACATATCGGTGCCGGGCAGGATCCGGTGAAGGCGTTGTGCGACAACCTGGCCCAGGTGCAGGACCATGCCGGCCAACGCGTGCCGGCCTCCGGGTGGGAGCAACCGCAGCACGAGCTGGCAAAGGCAAAGGCAAAAGCCGCGGCGGAGGCGCCGCCGGGCCCGCCTGGATTTCGTCGATAATGCCGGGTGATTGAACACCGTGGCCCTGGTCCCGACGCGCACCCATGAGAACCGACAGCCGCCTTTCCCGCATGCTGCATGTGCTGCTGCACATGGCCCGCGCCGACCAGCCCATCACGTCGGAACAGATCGCGCGCATGCTGGGCACCAACGCCGCGGTCGTGCGGCGCACCATGGCCGGCCTGCGCAGGGCGGGCTATGTGCAGTCGGACAAAGGGCATCATGGCGGCTGGCGTCTGGCGCGCGCGCTGGACAGTATTACGCTGCTCGATGTGCACCATGCGGTGGGGGGGCCGCGCATCTTCGCCATCGGCGCCGACCACGACAACCCGGACTGCGCGGTGGAACGGGTGGTCAACGAGGCGCTTGCCGGCGCGTTGCAGCAGGCCGAGGCCCTGCTGGTGCAAAGGCTCGGTTCCGTCAGCCTGGCTGACCTGGCCGGGCAGTTCGACGCGCTGTGCCGCGCCGACACGAGGGCACGCAAGCCCCGCTGAATCGCACGCTATGTAGCGACCCTGCCGTTGTGCTGGCCGGTGCCGTCGCGCCTTGGAATTTAATGTATCATTAAAAGATACGTGAAGCAGCAACTACCTGGAGCGAGGGCACCATGGACTACGACGTAATCATTATTGGCGGCAGCTATGCCGGCTTGTCGGCCGGCCTGCAACTGGCACGCGCCCGGCGTACGGTGCTGGTGATCGACGCTGGCCAGCGCCGCAACCGCTATGCGGCCTATTCGCATGGATTCCTGACGCAAGACGGCAGGCCGCCCGGGCAGATCGCCGCCGAAGGCCGTGCGCAGTTGATGCGGTATGGCACGGTGCGGTGGCTGGACGGCTACGTGACCCAGGCGCAGCCCCTGGACGATGGGTTCCGGGTGACCCTGCAGCAGGGGCTCACGCATACGGCGCGGCGTATCATCCTGGCGGCGGGCGTGCAGGATGAACTGCCGGCGCTGCCCGGCTTGGCGCAGCGCTGGGGCAGGCACGTGTTCCATTGCCCCTATTGCCACGGCTATGAATTGCAGCAGGGGCGCATCGGCGTACTGGCGGTATCCGCGATGTCGCTGCACCAGGCACTGATGTTGCCCGACTGGGGCGCCACCACGCTGTTCCTGAACGACGCGTTCGAGCCGGATGCCGAGCAACAGGCGCACTTGCGGGCGCGTGGGGTGCAAGTACAGGCCGGGAAGGTCGAACGCCTGGACGGCGACACGATCGATGTGGTCATGCAGAATGGCCGCCGGTTCGCGCTGGATGGCATGTTCGTCGCCACCCGCGTACAGCCGGGCCCATTGGCGGCGCAACTGGGCTGCACACTGGAAGAAGGGCCGCTGGGTGCCTACGTGAAAACGGACCCGATCAAGTCGACCAC
>DASPIV010000637.1:0-2743 GCA_035628955.1 Bordetella sp. | reverse complement strand
CAGGGTGCCGGCCAGCGCCGCCACGACGAGCAGGGCGCCGGTCCAGAGGTTGGCGCGAAACAGCATGAAATTGCGGTCGGGCCGTTGCAGGTTGAACGTGTACAACTGCCAGGCCAGATGCGCGGCCACGGCGGCAATGCCCACCTGGTAGCCCCAGCCCAGGCCCATGGCGTAGCCGCCCCAGGCCCACAGGGCAATGGTAGCGGCATAGAAACCGCCGATCCACAGCTTGCCCCGCGCACCGAAGCGCATGGCAGTGGAACGCAGGCCCAGTTGCTGGTCGTCGCGCACATCGACATAGGCGTAGATGCTGTCGTATCCCACCTGCCACAGCACCGCGCCCAGCCACATGGCGATACCGGCCAGCGGCAGAATGTTCTGCGTGTCGGACCAGGCCATCAGCATGCCCCAATTGAAGCAGATGCCCAGCACCACCTGGGGCCAGTAGGTTACCCGCTTGCACAGCGGGTAGATGAAGACGAACGGCAGCACGGCCACGGCCAGCCAGCGGCTCATGTTGTTGATGAAGAAAAGCAGCGAGCCGCACACCAGCAACTGGCCCAGCAGGAACCACACGGCATTGCGCATGCTGAGCTGCCCGCTGGTCAGCGGACGAAAGCGCGTGCGTTCGACGTGCCTGTCGATGTCGCGGTCACACATATCGTTGACGGTGCAGCCTATGCCGCGCATCAGCAGCGCACCCAGCGAGAAAACGATCAGGCGGCGCAAGTCGGGCAGGCCGCCGGCGGCCTGGACCAGCGCCGCGATGCACGGCAGCAGCGTCAGCCAGGTGCCTATGGGGCGGTCCAGCCGGCACAGGCGCGCGTAGGGGCGCCACGCACGCGGCAGCCAGCGTTCGACCCAGTCGGTGAAGACGATGTCGTTGAGATCGGGGGACGTGGAGTGCGGCGCGCTCACCATGGTGATAATGCGGGTAGGCGTGGGCGTTGAAAAAAACGGGCGGCAGCCTGGCCGCCGCCCGGCGTTCAGGCGTATTGCTTGATCAGCTTGCCCAGAATGGCGATGCCGGCGCGGATGCGCTCTTCGGGCACCGTGGCAAAGCTCAGGCGCAGCGTGTTGGCGCGCGGCTTGCCGGCGTAGAACGGCGCGCCCGGCACGAAGGCCACGTTCTGCGCGACGGCCTGCGTCAGCAACTGGGCGCTGTCGATGTGCTCGGGCACCGTCACCCACAGGAACATGCCGCCTTCGGGCCGGGTCCAGCTGACCGTGGCGGGGAATTCCTGTTCGATGGCTTCCAGCATGCAGCGGCCCTGTGCGCGGTAGATTTCGCGCACAGTGGGCAGGTGCTCTTCCAGGAAGCCGTCTTTCACGACTTCGTACACTGCCATCTGGGTCAGCGTGGGGGTGTGCAAGTCGGTGGCTTGCTTGGCCTGCACGAGCTTGTCGATGATGCTGCGGTGGGCGGCGATGTAGCCCAGGCGCAGGCCCGGCGCCAGCACCTTCGAGAACGTGCCCAGGCGGATGACGTTGGCGCCGTATTCGCCCGCCAGCGCCAGCAGGCCGGGCTGCGGCTCGCCCGCATAGCGCAGTTCGCCATAGGGGTCGTCTTCGATGATGGGCAGGCCCAGTTGCGCGGCCTGTTGCACCAGGGCCCTGCGGCGCGCCAGGTTCAGGGTGCGGCCGGTGGGGTTCTGGAAATTGGGCAGCGCATACAGGAAACGAGCGCCAGCGGCCAGTTCGGGCGTGATGGACTCGGGGATCAGGCCACCGTCATCGGTAGGCACGGGCACGTATTGGGGCTGGTACAGGCTGAAGGATTGCAAGGCGCCCAGGTAGCTGGGGTCTTCGACCAGGATCTTGCTGCCTTCGTCGATCAGCACCTTGCCCAGCAGGTCGAGCGCCTGCTGCGAACCCGACACGATCAGGATCTGGTCGGGGGCGACATTGGCGCCGGCGCGGTTCAGGTCGTCGGCCACCCACTGGCGCAGCGGCGCATAGCCCTCGGTGGGGCCGTACTGCAGGGCGGCGCGGCCGTTGGTGGCCAATACCTTGTCGAACGCCGCGCGTACTACCTCGACCGGAAAGCCGCCCGGGGCGGGCAGGCCGCCCGCGAACGAAATGACCTCGGGCCGCTCGGTGACCTTGAGGATTTCGCGGATGGCGGAACTGGTGAGTTGCTTGGCGCGTTGGGAAAACTCGCACACGGGTTCGAAAGGCTTGTCCATGGAAGGCTTCTGACGAAAGAACGGGAAAAAAGAAGAAATATTGTCCCACAACGCCGGCGCTGCACCGCACGGCGCGGCGGCGCCTCTAAAATCAGTTGGTTCGATAGTTGCCTGTACAGTTACATTTCATGTTCACCGCCACCGATCTGCCCACCGACGACAAGCCGCGTTTCTATGCCGAACTGGCCGCCCAGGCGCGCGCCCTGCTGCACGGCGAGACCGACCGCATCGCCAATGCCGCCAACTTTGCCGCCCTGGCCTACCAGGCCGTGCCGCGCATCAACTGGGCCGGCTTCTACTTCTACGATGGCCATGAATTGGTGCTGGGTCCCTTCCAGGGCAAGCCGGCCTGCGTGCGCATCGCCCTGGACCGTGGGGTATGCGGGGCTGCCGCCAGCCAGCGGCAAACCCAGCTGGTGGCCGACGTGCATGCCTTTCCGGGCCATATTGCCTGCGATGCCGCTTCGCGCTCCGAAGTCGTGGTGCCGCTGGTGAAGGGCGGCCAACTGATCGGCGTGTGGGACGTCGACAGCCCCGAGCCCGGCCGGTTCGACGAA
>DASPIV010000636.1:0-4804 GCA_035628955.1 Bordetella sp. | reverse complement strand
TTCGCTGTTGATGGTGGTGAAGTGGGCGCTGAACCTGATCGTGTGGCTGACGCTGCTGCAAGCCGTGCTGTCGTGGATCAATCCCATGTCGCCGCTGATGGCGCTGCTGCAAACCTTGACCGCGCCCATGCTCGAACCCATCCGGCGCATTCTGCCGCGTGGCGCGGCCATCGACTTCTCGCCGTTGGTGCTGCTGATCCTGGCACAGGTGGTGTTGATGATGCTGGCCCGCCTGACGTACGGCCTGCTGGGCGTCTAGGCAAAACAAGGCGCCCGCCTAGGCGGGCGCCATGCCCCCTTGGCGATATCAGTAAGGCGCCACGCGGGTGGGGCCCGCGCCGCTGATCACTTGCACGCGCTGGCCCACGCTGATGGGCACGTCGGCCTCTTGGGCCACGACACGGGTTTCGCCATTATCCAGGCGCACCGTAATTTCAAGGCCCGAGGCACGGCCCGCGCGATTCTCGACCGCATTGCCGGCCAGGGCGCCCAGGATGGCGCCGCCCACCGTGGCCAGGGCCCGGCCCGTACCGCCGCCGATGGCATTGCCCGCCACGCCGCCCAGGGCGCCGCCGGCAACCATGCCCACACCGCTGGAGCGATCTTCCTGGATGGTGATGGGGCGCACGCCGGTCACGGTGCCGATACGCACGATTTGTTCGCGCTGGGCCTGGTCGAACGAATAAACGCCACTAGAGGCGCTGCGATTGGCGCAGCCGCCCAGCAAGGCCATCGAGGTGACAAGCGCGGCCACGGCCAACCAACGACCGGTGCGCGGCGCGATAACGGAGGGGGACAGGGTTTGGCTCATGTGGACTCCTTGGTCAGTAACCGCCATTTTATGCAACTGATCATACTCCGGCGCACGCCAAATAAGCGGGTACGAAACAGCATGCAACTTTTTAGACATGCCGCGGTGCAGCGTAACCGGGGCGTAAGGGCTTCCTGAAACTAGGCCGGCAACCCGATGCCGTAGGCCGCGCGCAGCTGCGCGTCGATGTCGGCGCGGCTGGGCGTGTGGTTCTGTGGTCCGCGCGAAGCGATCTTGATGGACCCCATCAAATTGGCCAGGCGGCAGCTATCCAGCCAGTTCCAGCCCTGGGTCAGCCCATACAGCAGCCCCGCGCGGTGCGCGTCGCCGCAGCCCGTCGGGTCGACCACCGCGGCGGGACGAACCGGCGGCACTTCCAGGGTGGTGCCGTCGGCCAGCAGTATGGCGCCTTCGGCACCTCGGGTTACCACCACGGCCTGCAGGCCGGTGGCGATCTGGGCCATGCTGCGGCCCGTGCGCTGCTCGACCACGCCAGCCTCGTAGTCATTGACGGTCAGTACTTGAGCCAGGCCCAGCATGCGGTCGAGGTCGGCCCCATCGAACAGCGGCATGGCCTGGCCCAGATCGAAAATGAACGGGATGCCCGCGGCGCGCAGCCGCTCGGCATGGGCGAACATGCCGGCCTTGGCATCCGGCGCGACGATGGCCCAGGCGGCCTGGGCGCCGCCGAGATCGTTTTGCGCCGAGAGTTCCATGGCGCCAGGGTGGAATGCGGCGATCTGGTTGTCTTCGAGATCGGTGGTAATGAAGCACTGGGCCGTAAAGGTGCCTGGCATCACGCGCAGGCGCGAAGTATCGATGCCCAGGCCGCTGAAGCGTTCCAGGTAGTCCGCGGCGTCGTCGCCCACGGTCGCCACCGGCACCGGATGGCCGCCCAGCAACTTCAGGTTGTACGCGATATTGCCGGCGCATCCGCCATATTCCTTGCGCATGGACGGCACCAGGAACGACACGCTGAGCGATTGGATGCGGTCAGGCAGGATGTGTTCTTTGAAACGGCCATCGAATACCGCGATGGTGTCGAACGCCATCGAACCGCAAACCAGTACAGGAGCCGTCATGCTTGTCATCCTTCAGGGAAAGAACTTGTCGAGTTGGTAGCCGTTGACGTGTGCGCCGGCCACTTCGATGGGCACCGCGATATTGATCTCGGCGCCAGGTGGAAAGGGGCCCGCGGCCTGGCTGGGCGACAGGTAATCTTCGGGCCGCAGCACCTTGCGTACCACCACGGTGTCGGAAAGATCGGTCAGGTCCAGCAACAGCGCCGGCCAATACTGGGGCTTGTCGTAGCGATTGCGCAGCGAAACGCGCAGCACCAGGCTGGTGCGACCGTCCTGGGCAGAGACCCCCGCCTGGCCGCGCGGCGGCTGCAGCGATGAAGAGGTAATGGAAATGCGCTCGATACGGCGCGCGTAGCCGATCTGGCAGCCCAGCGGCTGGCACAGGCTGGTCAGCAGCGGGCGCAGCGCCGGCGCGGCGGTGGCGATGGCCGAGCGATATACATACACCAGTTGCAAGGCCAGCAGCAGCAGGCCCAGCACGCAGGCGTAGCCCCACAGGCTGCGCAGCAGATGGCGGCGATCCTGGCGGTCGGTATCCAGGAATTCAGGCGGCGTACGGCCCACATCGGTGGCGCCGTAATAGCGGGTGCGGGCCTCGCCCCGCACGGCATGCTGGACTGCCGGATGATTATCGTCGGGCTCGGAGCCGGCGGCGTCGGTGTCGATGCTGGCGCTGGTGGCCTCGAACCGCACACGCGGCTCGGGGCCGGTGTCGAGGACAGGCATGGCCCGCAGCACGGGCTCGTCGTCGTCGAAAGATGCGCCGTCGATCGGGGCATCGCCATGCGGGGCGGCCTGGCCCACATACGGATCATGCCGGCGGATGTCGGAACGGCTTCTCAAGACGGCCGGAGACCCGCCCAGGCTGGGCTCGGGCCGCGCCGACAAATGCGGGGCAGGCGTTGCCCCAGGCACGACAGGTGGCTGCGCGGGCGGCACGGAGGCCTCATCGTGACCGGCAATCGGCCGTATGGGCGACGGCGCGGGCAACGAGCTGGATGGCGGCGCGAAGACGGATGGCGATGCCGTCACTGGTGGCGGCGCCATTGGCGGCACCGGCCGGCCAGGCGGCTCGGTTTGCGGAATCTGGGCAACCAGGCAGGCACGGCCATCGAACACCGTGGCGCAAGCGCCGCAGCGCACCAGGCCGTTGCGCACCCGCAGTTGATCGGGCACCACCTTGAATGCGGTGCCGCATTGCGGGCAGCGGGTCGTCATGGCCATGGCGCGTTCCCCATGCGGCCCGCGCTCAGGTCTTGCGCCCGTGCAGGCATACCCAGCCATCGCGGGCCTGCCAGACCGACATGGCCAGCCAGGGTGCGTAGGCGGCCGCGACTTCGTGGGCCTGGCGCTCGAGTACGCCCGACAGTACCAGTCGGCCGCCGGCGGCGACGCGCCCGGCCAGCATGGGAGCCAGCACCTTCAGCGGATTGGACAATATGTTGGCCACCACCACCTGGTACGTGCCATCGGCCAGCCCGTCGGGCAGCATGGCCCGGAGTTCGACCTGGTTGACATGGGCGTTGTCGGCCGTGGCCTGCACCGCTTGCGGGTCGATGTCGACCGCGTCGGTGGCGCCGGCGCCCAGTTTGCGCGCCGCGATGGCCAGGATGCCGGAACCGCAGCCGTAGTCGAGCACGGTTGCCCCGGCCGGCATTTCGGCTTCGAGCCAGGCCAGGCACAGATGGGTCGTGGGATGGCTGCCGGTGCCGAAGGCCAACCCCGGATCGAGCTCGATATGGATGGCGTCTTCGACCAGGCTGGCCAGCCCGGGCACGGCAGGGTCGTCGCGATGCCAGCTGGGCACGATCCAGAGGCGCTGCGCGATATGAATGGGGCCGAACTGCGATTGCGTCAGGCGCACCCAATCGGCATCGGGAACATCGCGCAAGGTCCAGCCGCCGGTCTGGATGGGGTCGAGCTCGGCGCCGGCCATGGCCTGCTCGTAGACTTGGGCCGGATCGGCGCCATCGGGCAGCAGCGCCACGACGCGGTTGCGCTCCCAGGCCTGCACGTCGGGCTCGGTGCCGGGTTCGCCGAACAGCGGACGTTCGGCATCGGTGCCCAGGTCGGCGTCTTCCACCGAGACCGACAACACGCCGGCCTCGAGCAGCGCATCGGACAGCGCTTCGGCCTGCGCCTCGAGGCAATGGAGCACGAGTTCACGCATGACGGTTCTTCCGGTGCGGCGGGCGGGGTGTCCCCGGGGGATGCAGGACCCGCGCCCGCCGGCGCATCAGGGGCGCTGGGACAGCTTGTGCTCGAGATAATGGATGCTGGTGCCGCCTTCGATGAAGCGGGCATCCTGCAGCAATTCCCGGTGCAGCGGAATGTTGGTGGAAATGCCTTCGACCACCATCTCGGACAGGGCGATGCGCATGCGGGCCAGGGCCTGCTCGCGATTGTCGCCGTAAGTGATGACCTTGGCGATCATCGAGTCGTAGTTCGGCGGCACGAAATAGCCATTGAAGGCATGCGAATCGATGCGCACGCCCGGCCCGCCCGGGGTATGCCAGTTGGTGATGCGGCCGGGACTGGGCACGAAGCGGAACGGATCCTCGGCGTTGATACGGCACTCGATGGCATGGCCCTTGAAGGCGATATCGCGCTGGCGCAGCAGGAATTTCTCGCCGGAGGCGATGCGGATCTGCTGCTGCACGATGTCGATGCCCGTCACCATTTCGGTGACCGGATGCTCGACCTGCACGCGCGTGTTCATTTCAATGAAATAGAACTCGTCGTTCTCGTACAGGAATTCAAAGGTGCCGGCGCCGCGGTAATTGATCTTGCGGCAGGCTTCGGCGCAGCGTTCGCCGATTTTCGCGCGCTGTCGCGGCGTGATGCCGGGCGCGGGCGCCTCTTCCAGCACCTTCTGGTGGCGGCGCTGCATGGAGCAGTCGCGCTCGCCCAG
>DASPIV010000635.1:0-10408 GCA_035628955.1 Bordetella sp. | reverse complement strand
CGGGTACCGATGCTTATGTGCAAATCATGATATATGAATAATAAATTCATTATTCTGTATTCGTTTCAGGGTTTTCCACACTCCGCCCTTGCATCGATGCGGACAAAGAAAAGGCCCCCGGGTGGAGGCCTAAACGCGGCGGGAACCCAGCCGACGGCAATGAACCAGTCTTTCAACCGAAATAGGCCTGGATGGCACGCACGGTTTTCTGTATGTCGCCGGCCGACACATCCAGGTGCGTCACCAGCCGGGTCGGGCCGCCATAGACGGCGCGCATCTGGATGCCCTGCTCTTGCAGCGCGCGCGACAAGGGTTCGCAATCCTGGGGTGCGAACTCGGCGAACACCATGTTGGTGTTCTGCGCCAGCACGCGCACGCCTTCGATGCCGGCCAGCCCCTCGGCCAACAGCCGCGCGTTGTCGTGGTCATTTGCCAGGCGCTCGACGTGATGCTCCAGCGCATGCAGGCAGGCGGCGGCCAATACTCCGGACTGCCGCATGCCCCCGCCCAGCACCTTGCGCCAGCGGCGTGCGGTATCGATCAGGGCGCGGCTACCCACCAGCACCGACCCTACCGGCGCACCCAGTCCCTTGGAAAAACAGATCGACACGCTGTCGAAGGGCGCGCAAACGGCTTGCACCGGGCGGGCCGAGGCAACGGCCGCGTTGAACACCCGGGCGCCGTCCAGATGCAGGCCCAGCTCATGCTGGCGCGCGAAAGCCGCCGCCTGGTCGATATAGCCGGCCGGAATAACTTTGCCCTGGAAAGTATTTTCCAGCGCCAGCAGCCGGGTGCGCGCGTAGTGCGGGTCGCCCTTGGGCTTGACGGCGGCAGCCAGCTTTTCCAGCGGCAGCGTACCGTCGGCGGCATGCTCCACAGGCTGGGGCTGGATGCTGCCCAGTACCGCGGCACCGCCGCCTTCGTATTTGTAGGTATGGGCCAACTGGCCTACCAGGTACTCGTCGCCACGGCCGCAATGCGCCATCAGGGCAGCCAGGTTGCTCTGCGTGCCCGACGGAAAGAACAGGCCGGCTTCCTTGCCGGTACGCTCGGCCAGCGCCTGCTGCAGGCGCTGCACGGTAGGGTCGTCGCCCATGACATCGTCGCCCACCGGCGCCGAGGCCATGGCTTGCAACATGGCGGCGGTTGGCCGCGTGACGGTATCGCTGCGCAAATCGATCATAAATGCTCCAGGGGCTTTGGTATCTGGGCGGGCAAGAAACCCGCCATCGCAAGAATTCTATGCCGGACGCTGCGCCTTGCGGCTTACCACCCACAGACCGCCCAGTATCAAGGCCATGCCCGCCATCTCGATCAAGGTGGGCCGTTCGCCCAGAATCAGCCAGGCCAGCAGCGTGGCCACGATAGGCACGCCCAGGCTGGACAGGCCGGCGATCGATGCGGGCACCCGCCGCACCACCGACAGCCACAACAACCAGCCCGCCGCGGTGGCGACCAGCACAATGTAGAGCATGCCGGTCCACAATTGCCAAACCCATTGAGGCGGCGCGTGCGGTACCCACAGCGCGGCCGGCACCGTCAGCACGCCGCCCAGCAGCATCTGCCAGGCGGTAAAGGTCATCAAGTCGGGGGCATGGCGGTCGAACATACGCTTGGACAGCACCGTTCCCAGACCCCAGCACAGGCCGCCCGCCAGGGCCAGCAGCACGGCGGTCACATCGCCCATCCCGCCCCAGGGTTCCAAAAAACACACCAGGCCAGCCGCGGCCAGCAGGAAGCCCAGGCCATGCCGCGCGCTGGGCTTTTCGCCCAGCAAGGCCCAGGCAAACACAACCACCCAGAACGGCATGGTATAGGCCAGCAGCGACACCTTGCCCACTCCGCCGGTAACCAGCGCGATCTGCACCAGTATCTGGAACGCGGCGGTCTGTGTTACCCCGGTCAGCAGCGTCAGCTTCCAGGGTGTCATGGCCAGCGGGCGATGCAGGACCACCAGCAGCACGAACAACACCACGCTGCCCGCCAGATAGCGCACGGCCACGAACTGGAAAGCCCCGATGTACGGCACGATCAGCTTCATCGATACCCAGCTGCCCGCCCACACCAGGATGGTGGTGAACATCAGGGCCAGGCCGGTACGATCGAAGTTGCTGCGGCTCACTGGACAGCCCATGAAAAAGTAGTGCCCGCTCTGGCGGGCTGGTGCCTGACTCCCGCCCGGGTGTCAAGCACCATGGAGCCCCGGCCCCTGGCCTGCACTTCAGACCGGCTTGGCCAGTTGTTCGAGAATGGCAGGGTTTTCCAGCGTAGAAACGTCTTGGGTGACTTCTTCGCCCTTGGCTACGACGCGCAGCAGGCGGCGCATGATTTTGCCCGAACGGGTCTTGGGCAGGTTGTCGCCGAAGCGGATGTCTTTGGGCTTGGCGATGGGGCCGATTTCCTTGCCCACCCAGTCGCGCAGTTGCTTGGCGATGGCCAGGGCCTCGTCGCCTTCAGGCCGCGAGCGCTTGAGCACCACGAAGGCCACCACGGCTTCGCCAGTGGTGTCGTCGGGGCGGCCCACCACCGCGGCCTCGGCCACCAGCTCGTGCGAGACCAGCGCCGATTCGACTTCCATGGTGCCCAGGCGGTGGCCCGAGACATTGAGCACGTCGTCGATACGGCCCATGATCCAGAAATACCCGTCGGCATCGCGCTGCGCGCCGTCGCCAGCCAGGTAGTAGCCGCGCAGTTCGGGTGGGAAATAGCTTTTCTTGAAGCGCTCGGGGTCGCCCCAGATGGTGCGGATCATGGCGGGCCAAGGACGCTTGACCACCAGGAACCCGCCATTGCCCTGTTCGACATCGCCCCCGGTTTCATCGACGATGGCCGCGGCCACGCCCGGCAGCGGCAGCGTGCACGAACCGGGCTTGGTCGGCGTGGCGCCCGGCAGCGGCGTAATCATGTGGCCACCGGTTTCGGTCTGCCACCAGGTATCGACAATGGGGCAGCGCTCGCGGCCCACGTTCTTGTGGTACCAGACCCAGGCCTCGGGGTTGATGGGTTCGCCCACCGTACCGATGATGCGCAGGCTGTCGAGATCGTAGTTGCGCGGGTGCACATCGGGCGAGGCCTCGGCCGCCTTGATCAGCGACCGGATCGCAGTGGGCGCGGTGTAGAAGGTGGTGACCTTGTGGCGCGCGATCATGTCCCAGAAACGCCCCGCGTCGGGATAGGTGGGCACACCCTCGAACACGATCTGCGTCAGGCCGGCCGCCAGCGGGCCGTAGGTGATGTAGGTGTGGCCCGTTACCCAGCCCACGTCGGCCGTGCACCAGTAGACGTCGTCCTTGCGGGCGTCGAAGGTCCATTGCACGGTCAGCAGCGACCACAGCAGATAGCCTGCCGACGAGTGCTGCACGCCCTTGGGCTTGCCGGTGGACCCCGAGGTATACAGGATGAACAGCGGGTGTTCGGCATTGACCGCCACCGGTTCGCAGGTATCGGGCTGGCCGGCCTCGACATCGTGCATCCACAGGTCGCGCTTGTCGTGCCAGGCCACTTTGCCGCCGGTGCGCTGGTACACCACGACCTTGGCGACCGCGTCGCAGCCGCCCATGGCGATGGCTTCCTCGACGGCCGCCTTCAGGGGTATGGTCTTGCCGCCGCGCACTTGCTCGTCGGCGGTGATGACCAGTGTGGCGCCCACGTCGACGATGCGTTCCTGCAGGCTCTTGGCCGAGAATCCGCCGAACACCACCGAATGAATGATGCCCAGCCGCGCGCACGCCTGCATGGCCACCACGGCCTGAATGGACATGGGCATGTAGATGATGGCCCGGTCGCCCTTCTTGTAGCCCAGCGATTTCAGCCCGTTGGCGTAGCGGCACACACGCGCCAGCAAATCGCGGTAGCTGACCTGGTCGACTTTGCCGTCGTCGGACTCGAAAATGATGGCGGTCTTGTCGGCGTTGCCGTTGGTCAGGTGGACATCCAGGCAATTGGCCGACACGTTGAGTTCGCCGTCGCCGAACCAGCGGTAGAACGGCGCGTCGGATTCGTCGAGCACCTGCGTGAAAGGCCTGGTCCAGGTCAGGTTTTCGCGGGCGAGCCGCGTCCAGAAGCCGTCGAAGTCTTGTTCGGCCTCCTGGCATAGCGCGCGGTAGGCATCCATGCTGGCAATGCGTGCGCCTTGCGCGGCCCGCTCGGGCGGCGGGAACACACGTGTTTCGACCAGAACGGATTCGATGGTATTGGACATGATGGTCTCCGGGTTCGTGATTTGTAGGTATGGCGGTGCGCGGCCTATACCTAACCGTATCGCCGCGCTCTTACGAGCACCTTACGCAGCAAGCGGGCTGGAGCGGCCTGCCCGGCGCACGTACAGCGGTTTCAGTCGTAAGAATACCAGCCGGCCGCGGCGCGGGCCTCAGCTTTGCAGCGCGCGCCTGGCCAGGCCGCCGCGTATGTCGACGCGGGCCAGCAGCAGCAGGCCGCCCACGAAAAATACGCCGGTCACCAGGATGGCAAGGCGATGGTTGCCGGCGGTCATCCAGGTGACCAGACCGTAAGTCAGCGGCCCCACGACAGCGGCGAGCTGTATCGCGAAGGTCCATAGGGCAAAGAATTCGGCCAGGCGCGATGGCGGCGCCAGCGCACCGACCATGGCGCGGCCAGCGCTCTGGCTGGTGCCCATGCACAAGCCCGCCAGGGTGGCGGCGGCCCAGAACACCGGCGCGGTCACGGCCGCATAGGCCACCAGCACCATGACGATCCAGCCCACCAGCGTAATGCCCAGGGCGCGCTTGTGGCCAATACGGTCTTGCAGGTAACCGAAACTGAACGCTCCCACGGCCGCGCCGATATTCACAGTGAACACCAACAACATGATCTGCGGCAAAGTAAAGCCCATTACCTGGTCGGCATAGACAGCGGCCAAGGTCACCACCACCGCGATGCCCGCCTGGTAGCAGGCCCCGCACATCAACAAGCGGCGAAATTCGGGATAATGCGCACCGGTGTCGCGCCAGGCGGCTGCCAGGCGGCGCAGCATATCGGGCGAACGCAGGGCCATGGCATGCGGCACGGCACGTTCGCGCAGCAAGAAGAACGACGGCAAGGCGGCCAGTGCAAACACCACGCTGGTAATGACAATGACCCACGGCACGTATTGCGGCGCCGACAGGCCGCGCGATTCGCCCAGCGTGACGGCAGCCAGCGACAGGCCTAGCGTCAGCATGCCGCCGCAGTAGCCGAAGCTCCAGCCCCAGCCGGACACGCGGCCCAGCGCCGCGGGGCGCGCCAATTCGGGCAGGAATGCGGCCACGACCGACTCACCCACGCAATAACAGTAGTTGGACAACGCCACAGCCGCCAGTGCCAGCCAGACATCGCCCGGGCCGGTCTGGGTCAGTACCAGCGTTGCCGCCACGCAGCCCGCCGTGCTGGTATACAACAAGCGGCGCTTGGCAGCGCGGGCATCGGCACGCGCGCCCAACGCCGGCATGGTCAGCATGATGGCCAGGTACGACAGCGACAACGCGGCCGTCCAGGCCAGCGTGGCCCAATCGGCACGCTGGCCCACCACGCTGACAAAATACGTGCTGAACACGGTGGTGAGGATCACCGTGGTGTAGCCCGAATTGGCGAAGTCGTACATTGCCCAGGCCCAAACCTCGCGCCGCTTGACGCCGGGGTTGAGCAAGCCGGCGGGCAGGCCGGCTGCCGGCCCGCGGCCCGGATCGGGCGGCAAGGGGTGTGTCACAGCGCCAGCGCCGCAATGCCGGCGCGCGCGATCTCGGCGTCTTCGGACGATTTCACGCCCGACACGCCCACCGCGCCCACCACTTGGCCCTGCGCCTGGATGGGCACGCCGCCTTCAAGCATGCCCTGGAGCAGCGGCGCCGACAGGAACGCGTAGCGGCCGTTGTTGATGCTTTCTTCGTAGATGCGGGATTCGCGGCAGCCCAGCGCGGCGGCCTGCGCCTTGGCCGGGGCCATGTGGCTGGAGATCGGCGCCGCCCCGTCGAGCCGCAGCATGCCCAGCGTGTGCCCGCCGTCGTCGACCACGGCGATGGCAACCGCCCAGCCGTTCTTCACGGCGTGCGCTTCGGCAGCGCCCAGCACTTTCTTGACGTCTTCAGCGGTCAACGCGGATTTGGTCTTCATTGCAGCGATTCCTTGATCTGTTCGAGTGAGGTGGGGTCTTCGATGGTGGTGAGATCGCCGGGGTCCCGTCCTTCGCACACGGCCACGATGGCCCGGCGCAGCACCTTGCCCGATCGGGTCTTGGGCAGCGCGGCCACGAAGCGGATGCGGGCCGGCCGGGCCACGGCGCCAAGCTGGTCCTCCACCACGCGCATGATATCGCCTTCCAGCGTACGTGCGGCTTCGGTGGTGGCGGCGGCTTCGGGGCGCTTCAGTACGGCGAACGCCACGGCTGCCTGCCCCTTCAGCGCGTCGGCCACGCCCACTACCGCGCATTCGGCAATACTCTGGTGGCTGTTGATGGACTCTTCGATCTCGCGCGTGCCCAGCCGGTGGCCAGCCACGTTGATCACGTCGTCGGTACGGCCCAGAATGAACCAGTAGCCATCGTCGTCGACCCGCCCCCAGTCGAAGGTGGAATACAACTGGCGGCCGGGAATGGACGTGAAATAGGTTTGCACGAAACGCTCGTCGTCGCCCCAGATGGTGGACATGGCCCCCGGTGGCAGCGGCGGCGCAATGGCCACCACGCCCTTTGCGCCCGGCCCCAGGTCGGCGCCGGTGCTTTCGCTGACAATGCGCGCGTCAAAGCCGTACACCGGAAACGACGGGCTGCCGAAACGCGTGGGAACGCGCTCTACCCCGGGTTGCGCCGACAAGATCGGCCAGCCAGACTCGGTCTGCCAGTAGTTGTCGATGATGGGCTTGCCCAACCCTTGCGAGATCCACTGTGCGGTCGGTTCGTCCAGCGGCTCGCCCGCCAGGTACACCGCGCGCAACGACGACAGGTCGTGCCGCGACAGCAGTTCGGGCGCCTGGCGCTTGAGCACGCGCACTGCGGTGGGGGCCGAGAACAGCGTGTTGACCCCGAAGCGTTCGACCAGCTTCCACAGAATGGCGCCATCGGGGCGCACCGGCGTGCCTTCATACAGGATGCTGGTCTGTCCGCCGATCAGCGGCCCGTAGACGATATAGGAATGCCCCACCACCCAGCCGATGTCGCTGGTGCAGAAGAAGGTGTCGCCAGGCTTGCCGTCGAACAGGTATTCCATGGACGCGGCCAGCGCCACCGCATAGCCACCGACGTCGCGCTGCACACCCTTGGGCTTGCCGGTAGTGCCCGAGGTATACAGGATATAGCTGGGTTCGGAGGATTCCAGCCATTGCACGGGTACCTGGGCGCCCTGGTGGCGCGCGCGCAGCTCGGCGTAATCCAGGTCGCGTCCGGGCTGGCGCTCGCACGCCGCCAGCCCGCGGTCGAGCACAATGACCGAGCCGGGCGGCCGCGCGGACAGTGCCAGGGCCTTGTCCAGCAAGGGCTTGTAGGGCACCACCTTGCCGGCGCGAGAGCCGGCGTCGGTCGACACGATGACCTTGGGCGCGGCATCGTCGATGCGCTGCGCCAGGTTCACCGAGGCAAAGCCGCCGAACACCACCGAGTGCACCGCACCCAGGCGCGCGCAGGCCAGCATGGTGAACACCGCCTCGGGCACCATCGGCATGTAGAGCAGCACGCGGTCGCCGCGGCCCACCCCTTGCTCGCGCAGCATGGCAGCCACCGCGTTGACTTCGTCATACAGCTGGCGGCGCGTATAGACGGCTTCGCGGTTGACTTCGGTAGAGACCCAGATCAGCGCGGGCTGGTCGGCCTGCTGGGGTAGCCAGCGGTCGACGGCGTTATAGCAAAGATTGGTCTGCCCGCCCACGAACCAGCGGGCAAACGGCGGACGGGAATAATCGAGTACTTGCTTGAACGAGGTTTCCCAGTGGATGCGGTCGGCCTCGGCACGCCAGAATGCGTCGTGGCCGTGGATGGAATGGTGATGAAAATCGAGGGTTTTTTGCATGGTTGCCTCCGTATGCGCAGGTGTTCTCTCCGTGTGCGCGGGCTTCTTCGGCCCCTGATCGCGCTATTGTGGCCGGCAAAGCTTGCATCAGGCTTGCCGGGCGACCTGGGGAATTCCCCCATGCGCCCGCTCATGCTCGAGTCGGATACCGGCCGCAAACAGCGCATTTGCTAGAATCCCGGCAATTCCACCAGCATCCGCGGGGCCTAGGCCCCGCTCGGCGGGCATGCATCGGCACTTCAAGCGCGCATTTACCTCGCAAAACCCGGAGTTCCTCGTCCGAAGTCCGGGCGTGCTGCTGGCCGCTGCCTTGTGCGTGCTGCTGGCCGGCTGCGCCGGCACCGCGTCCCGCCCGGCCGCCGACGCCGGCACGCTCGATTCGCAAGACATAGCCCAGGCTTCCTCGTCGGCCGATCCCATCGGCACGCTGGTCACGCGCAAGCTCACCCGCGAGCGGCAGCAGGCCATCGCCGACCCGCTCGTCAGCGAAGCGCTGGATCAACTAGGCGTACGCTACCGATACGGCGGTTCATCGCCCCATACGGGTTTCGATTGCAGTGGGTTGGTAGCCTATTCGGCCGAACGCGCCTTGGGCCTGAAATTGCCGCGCAACAGTTCGGCCATGGCCTTGATGGGCACGGCCATCGACAAGAAGCACTTACAGCCCGGCGACCTGGTGTTCTTCAACACGCTGGGCCGGCGCTATTCGCATGTGGGTATCTACCTGGGTGAGAACCGCTTCGTGCATTCGCCCAGCGCGGGCGGCGTGGTGCGCATCGAGAAAATCACGCTGGCCTATTGGTCCAAGCGCTACAACGGCGCACGCCGCCTGGATGGCGGCCTGCTGGCCTCGGCGCGTGGCGAGGCCGCCCGGCAGTAATTGCACGCCTCAATGCATCGAGCACAACCCGCATTGCTGCAGGGCCTGCTGCATGCTGCACACCGAGCGCCGACACGCCACTACCCGGATGCCGCCGCGCTGCGCCGCGTTGCGGAAAGTCTTCATCACGTTATGACCCAGGAAATCGGTCAGCAAGATCACCAGTTGCGTACCCGACGGTAGCTGCAGGGTTTTCTTCTGGTGCGAAGGATCACGGCCGCTGATGTGGTGGGTGATCGATATATTGTGGCCTTTCAACAAGTCCGGAATATTCCCCAGCCTGTCGGCGCCGACCACCACTGCGCTAAGCGCTGCTGTCATGACGTGTACTCCAGATCGTTGAGACGTGGAGTTAATGATAATGATTCCCATTTTTTAGTCAACATAAATGAGATCAGTTCTTATTTAATTATTTCAATCGCCTCCCGTCCTGGCATAGCATCGCTCACCGGCCCGCCGCAAAGCAAAAGCCCGGCCTGACGGCCGGGCTTCAGGCGGATGGGAGCGGGCTCAGGCGCTGTGGCCCTGGACCGCCTCGGTAACGACCTGCCGGGTCAGCGACGGCGCCATCATCTCCAGGAAGGTATAGACGTAGTCGCGCAGGAATACGCCCGACTTCACGCCGACCCGGGTGGTATGGGTGCCGAACAGATGCCCCACCGGCAAGCCGACCAGGTTGCTATCGCGGCGCGCGTCATAGGCCACCCCGGCGATGATGCCAATGCCCAGGCCCACATCCACATAGGTTTTGATGACGTCGGCATCGATGGCTTCCAGCACGATGTCGGGATGGATGCCCTGACTGGCGAAGACCTCGTCGATGGTACTGCGGCCGGTAAAGGCGCGGTCGTAGGTCACGATGGGATGTTCGGCCAGTTGCGCCAGTGTCAGGTTCTTGGCGGCACTGGAAGTCAGTTCGGCCAGCGGATGGTCGGGGCGCACCACCACCGTGTGCTCCCAGGCATACACCGGCAGAGTAGCCAGGCCGGGAGTCAGCGCCAGCGATTCGGTTGCCAGCGCCAGGTCGGCCTGCTCGTGCAGCACCATCTCGGCCAATTGGGCCGGGCTGCCTTCGGCCAGCGACAGATGCACCTTGGGGAATTGCTTGCGGAAGCCCGGAATGACGCGCGGCAACAGATAGCGGGCCTGCGTGTGGGTGCAGGCAATGACCAGGCCGCCTTCATCGCGGCGGGCGAATTCATCGCTGACTTTCTTCAGGTTGTCGACTTCCCGCATGATGCGATCGATAACCTGGGACACTGCTAGCCCAGGCTTGGTCAGACCCTTGATACGCTTGCCATGGCGCTCGAAAATCTTGATGCCGAGTTCGTCTTCGAATTCGATGATGGCCTTGGATACGCCGGGCTGCGATGTATACAGCATGCGCGCGGCTTCGGTCAGATTGAAGTCGCGGCGGATGGTTTCGCGTACAAAACGGAATTGCTGCAGGTTCATAATGGCCCCTGAAAGACGGCCAATTATAAGTAATGAAGAAGCTGTTTTATATTATTTATAGTAATAAGTTTAGAGGGGC
>DASPIV010000634.1:0-5356 GCA_035628955.1 Bordetella sp. | reverse complement strand
CCAGCACCCCGAGGCGCTGGCCGAATTGTGCGCCTTGCAGGCGCGCATCCTGAACAGCGCCGCGCGCTGCGTGGCGGCCGGCGGGCGGCTGGTTTATGCCACCTGCAGCCTGCTTGCCGAAGAAAACGAGGATCAGGTCCGGCAATTTCTGGCCACGCATCCCGATTTCGAGCTGATCGACGGCGCCGCCTTGCTCGACAATCGCTGCCCGGACCTGCACCTGGAGGGCCCTTACGTGCAATTGCGCCCCGATGTGCATGGCACCGACGGTTTCTTCGCAGCGGTGTTCGAGCGCAAGAAAAACGCCGTTCCCGCCAAGCCGCCTGCCGATACCACTCAGGTGTCCCTGGTTCAGGAAACGTCCTTGGCCGAAGAAGTACCGGTGGCGACTGAAACAGCCGTGCCGGTCGAGCCGGCTGGCGCATCCGAGGCGGCCGCGCCCGCCCCGGATGGCAAACCGGGTGAATCGGCCTAGCCGCTAGCGCCTGGCGGCGGGGCGGGGCGGCGCTACCCGAACTTCGGCGGCCACCTGATCCGCGCCGGTGTTGCCCGCCTGATAGCGGACCTCCCAGACCAGGCTATCGACGCCGGGTTGGCGCGCCCGGTAACGCACCTGGGTCACCGGCACGGCCATGGTGCCGCAGCGTCCCCCGATCCGGACCGGCTGTTGTTGGATGCGTACAACAGTCGCACTGCCCAGGTCGGGCGCGGCTGTGACCCGCACCCGGGGGGCCTGCAGCGCCAGGCAGCTGTCGTGGTGGATCTCGTAATAGCTGGCCAGCAACACGTCGTCCCCGACGCTTGCCGACGCCGTCAGGTCGGCTGCCATCGCGGCTGTAACGCCTAGACATGAAAACAAAAGGGGCCAAATTGCGCCCGCGGGGTGCGGCAGTATCATGGATCAAGGGTCCAGGCGGTCCGACAGGCCAAGCGCACATTGTGCCAGCCACCTTGTAGCAAAATGTATGTTATTGCGGCGTCCGGGGCAGGCCGCCTCCCTCTATACCCGGCTGGGCAGCCTCGTTCGCCAGCTTCGATTTGCAGGCTTAGTCCTTGATTTGTCATTGAAACTTTATTTGAAACCCCACTGTCATAAGCAAACCAGGTAGGCTAAACTTCCTGGCATTCTTCAAGAGAGGCTCGCAAAAAGCTATATGGATCAAATCCTATCCTTCCTTTCCGGGGGCTTTACCCAAGCCACCTGGTGGCAGATCGTCCTGTACACGTTGGCTTTGACGCACGTCACCATCGTCGCGGTCACGGTCTTCCTGCACCGCAGCCAAGCGCACCGCGGTCTGGATCTGCATCCGGCAGTCATGCATTTCTTCCGGTTCTGGCTCTGGATGACCACGGGCATGGTTACGAAGGAATGGGTCGCCATCCACCGCAAGCACCACGCCAAATGCGAAAAAGAGGGCGATCCCCATTCGCCCATGCTGTTCGGCATCTGGAAGGTGTTGTTCCGTGGCGCCGAGCTGTACCGCCTTGAATCGGTCAACAAGGAAACCACGGCCAAGTTCGGCCACGGCACTCCCGACGACTGGCTCGAACGCAATCTGTATTCCAAGCACAGCCTGATGGGCGTGCTGATCATGCTGGCCATCGATGTCGCCTTGTTTGGCGCCGTCGGCGTCACCGTCTGGGCCGTACAGATGGCCTGGATCCCGTTCTGGGCCGCGGGCGTGGTCAACGGCATTGGCCACTTCTGGGGCTATCGCAACTACAACAGCCCCGATACCAGCACCAACGTATTCCCGTGGGGCATCATCATCGGCGGTGAAGAACTGCACAATAACCACCATGCACACGGCACGTCGGCCAAGTTCTCGTCCAAATGGTACGAATTCGACATCGGCTGGTGCTACATCAGCGTGCTGAAGTTCTTCGGTCTGGCCAAGATCAAGAAGGTTGCGCCCAAGCTCAAGCTCGAGTCCAGCGGCAAGGCCATCGACCTGCGCACGCTGCAAGGCGTCATCACGCACCGCTACGAGGTCATGGCGCGCTACGCCGACATTGTCAAGAACGCCGTACGCGAAGAGCTCGACAAGCTCAAGCCTGCCCAGGACGGCTCGGCCTCGCACCTGCACCGCGTGCGCGCCTGGCTGCATCGCAACGAAGAAGTCCTGCAGCCCGAACAGCGCGCTGAAGTCGACCAGGCCATTGCGCAGAACCAATCGCTGTCCACGCTGGTGCAAATGCGCCGCGAGCTTGGCCGCCTTTGGGAAAGTTCCAGTTCCAGCAGCGAGCAACTGCTGCACGATCTGCAGGCCTGGTGCCAGCGCGCCCAGCAAAGCGGCATCGCCGGGCTCGAGCAATTCGCGCATCGCCTGAGCCGCTACGCGGCATGATGCTAGAGCAGCTCAATCCCGAACAACGCGCAGCTGTAACACTTGAACCGCAGCATGCCCTGGTCCTGGCTGGGGCAGGCAGCGGCAAGACCCGGGTCCTCACCACCCGCATGGCCTGGCTGATTCAAACCGGCCAGGCCAGTCCTTTTGGGCTGTTGGCAGTCACCTTCACCAACAAGGCGGCGCGCGAGATGTTGGCGCGCATGTCGGCCATCTTGCCGATCGATACGCGCGGCCTCTGGATCGGTACCTTCCACGGCCTGTGCAACCGCATGCTGCGCGCGCATCACCGCGATGCCGGTCTGCCGCAAACGTTCCAGATCCTCGATATCACCGACCAGTTGGCTGCCATCAAGCGTTTGCTCAAGGCCAATGGCGTCGATGACGAAAAATACCCGCCGCGCGACGTGCAGCGCTTCATCAATGGTGCCAAAGAAGACGGCGAGCGCCCTGGCGACCTGGAAGCCCACGACAGCCACCGGCGCCGCCTGATCGAGATCTACCAGCTCTACGAGGCCCAGTGCCAGCGCGAAGGGGTGGTCGATTTTGCCGAGCTGCTGTTGCGCGCCCACGAGCTGCTGGTACGCAACGCACCCGTGCGCGAACACTACCAGCGGCGTTTCCGCCACATCCTGGTCGACGAATTCCAGGACACCAACACCTTGCAATACAAATGGCTAAGGCTGTTGGCGGGGGGCGGGGCGGCAATCTTCGCGGTGGGCGACGACGACCAATCCATTTACGCGTTCCGCGGTGCCAACGTCGGCAACATGGCCGACTTCGAACGCGACTATGCGCGCGGCACGGTCATCCGGCTGGAACAGAACTATCGTTCGTATGGCCACATTCTGGATTCGGCCAACGCGCTCATCGGCCACAACAACGGGCGCCTGGGCAAGAACCTCTGGACCGAACAGGGCGAAGGCGAACCCGTCCGCGTCATCGAGCAGCCCTCCGACGGTATCGAGGCGCAGTGGCTGGTCGACGAGGTACGTACGCTCATCAACGAAGGCAGCCTGCGGCGCGAGATCGCCGTGCTCTATCGCAGCAACGCCCAATCGCGTGTGATCGAACACGCGTTGTTTTCCGCAGGCATTCCGTACAAGGTATATGGCGGGCTGCGCTTTTTCGAGCGCCAGGAAGTCAAGCACGCGTTGGCGTATTTGCGCCTGATGGCCAATCCTGACGACGATACCTCCTGGATGCGAGTGGTGAATTTTCCCACTCGCGGCATTGGTGCGCGCACTCTCGAGCAATTGGGCGACGCAGCACGCGCGCAAGATACCAGCTTGTTCGGTGCGGTGGCACGCGTGGCGGGCAAGGGCGGCGCCAACCTGGCGCAATTCGCCCAGCTGATCGGCCGCCTGGCCCACGAGACGCGCGAACTGCCACTGCCTGAATTGGTCGAGCACATGCTCGAGACCAGCGGTTTGGTGGCGTACTACAAGACCGAGCGCGAAGGCGCCGAACGCCTGGAAAACCTGAACGAGCTCATCACTGCCGCAGCCGTCTTCGCTTCGGAAGAAAATTTCGATGGCCTGCCTGCCGGCAAGATTCCCGAGCTCGGACCCGACACCCCCCCCGACGGGCTGACCCCCCTGGCTGCCTTCCTATCGCATGCGGCCCTCGAGGCCGGCGACAATCAGGCGCAGGCCGGGCAGGACGCCGTCCAGCTGATGACGGTGCACGCGGCCAAGGGGCTGGAATTCGATGCGGTATTCATTACCGGGCTCGAAGAAGGCCTGTTCCCGCACGAGAACAGCATTCTCGAGCCGGCTGGCCTGGAAGAAGAACGGCGGCTGATGTACGTGGCGATCACGCGAGCGCGCCAGCGCCTGTATTTCAGCCTGGCCCAAAGCCGCATGCTGCATGGCCAGACGCGCTACGCCATGCGCTCGCGCTTTCTGGAAGAAATTCCGGACCAGCACCTGAAATGGCTTACACCGCGGGCGGGCATTCCGCACGCGCATGCGGGTTTCGGCGAATCGGCAGCCTGGAGCGGCCGCAACGATGCTTTCGGGCGTCGGCCCACGGGAACCATCGCGCCGCGCACCCCGCGGGGCGTAGCCAGTGGTGTCACGGTGGGCGATCGGCAGTATCGTATCGGACAAGGGGTGCGGCACGCCCGGTTCGGCGACGGCACCATCATCGGCTTGAGCGGTGCCGGCCAGGACGCCCAGGCGCAGATCCAGTTTCGCGATGTCGGCGCCAAGACCCTGGCGCTGGGTATTGCCAAGCTGGACATCATCCAGGGATAAGCATTATGGGCAGCAGCGAGGCACCACAGTCCGAGCTGGCGGCGCTACGCGCCGAAATCGATGAAATCGACCAGCAGATCATATTGTTGCTGGGTGTGCGCTTCCGATGCACCGACATGATCGGCGAACTGAAGCAGGCGCATGGCCTCGACCTGGCCGACCCCCAGCGGGCCGCCCAGCAGCTCGACCGTATCCGGCACCTGGCCATCGACGCGGGCGTGCCGCCCGAGCTGGCGGCCACTTTGCTGCGTGCCATCATCGATACGGTGGTAGAGCACCATCGCCAGCAGCGCGAGCGGCCTTACTCCTGATCTGCGCGCGGTATCGTCATAGCTGCACGTATACCATCCCGTTTTCGATCTTGACCGGATAGCTGCGGATATCCTGCTTCAGCGGCGCGCAAAGCGCCTTGCCGGTGCGTACATCGAAACGACCCTGATGCAGCGGGCATTCGATCTCGTGGCCCTCCAGGAAGCCGTCGCACAGGCGGGCCAAGCCGTGGGTGCACAGGTTATCGGTGGCATACGCCGCAGCGCCCACCGCGTACAGGGCAAGCTCGCGTCCACCCACTTCGAACGGCGTGACGTCGTCCGCCGCCAGTTCATCGTGCGGCAAGGTTTTCATCCAGCAGGCTGTCTTCATGGGCAGGGTTTCGGTATCTGGCATGGGCGGTTCCTATAGCGGATAGATCAGTGAATTCGGAATCAGCTCGCTGTCGAACACGCACTGCCGCGCTGCAAACTTCAGGCC
>DASPIV010000633.1:0-3701 GCA_035628955.1 Bordetella sp. | reverse complement strand
GCCATCGAATGCGTTTCGCTGCAGCGACGGCTACATCGTAATGGTGGCCGGCAACGACGCGCAGTTCAAGAAGCTATGCGGAGTGATCGGCGCCGATGCGCTGGCCGAAGACCCCCGCTATCGCAGCAACGGAACCCGGGTGGTGCATCGAGAAGCCCTGATACAGGACCTGGAACGTATTTTTTGCACGCGCACGAAGGCGCAATGGCTGGCCACGCTGGAACAGGCCAACCTGGTCGCGGGGCCGATCAACGAGATGAGCGACACCTTTTCGGATCCCCAGATTGCGGCGCGCGGCATCGTGACCCAGGCCACGCATGCGTGCGGCGCGCAGGTGCCGTTGATTGTTTCGCCGATGCGTATGTCGGCTACGCCGCTCGATGTGTACCGGGCGCCGCCGACCAGCGGACAGCATACGCGCGAAGTGCTGTCGTCGCTGCTGGGAATGGGTGACCACGAAATAGCAGAGTTATCGAGACTTCCCGGCGGCTAGACGTACTCGAGACTCGCCCCGTTGAGCGAGCTTCAGGAGACAAGGAAATGTTGATGACAACACGAGGCCTGGTGGCCGTGGCAGCGGCTTTGCTGTTCGGTACTGTCGGAGGCCTGGCTTCGGCAAGCGCCCAGAACGCGCGTGGTGCGACGCGGCTGCTGGTTCCGTATGCCGCGGGCGGCGCCACCGACATCATGGCGCGGCAATTGGCCGAGAAGCTGGGCACATTGTGGGACACCCCGGTGGTGGTTGAGAACCGCCCCGGCGCGGCGGGCACGATCGCTTCTCGCGAGCTGGCGCAATCCAAACCCGACGGCAAGACTTTGATCATGGTGACCAGCGCGCATTCGATCAATGCGCTGGTCTACCAGAAGCTGCCCTACGACACACTGGCCGACTTCACTCCTATTGTCCAGGTGGCGGATATCTCGAACGTGCTGCTGGCCAGCAAGGCTAGCGGCTATACATCGCTGCAGCAAGTGCTCGATGCGGGCAAGGCCGATCCGGAAAGCCTGACCTACGGCACGGCAGGGGTGGGAACCTCGGTGCATCTGGCTGGCGAGTTGCTGTCGGCCAGCACCCGCGTGCCCATGACGCCGGTGCATTACAAGGGCGATCAGGAATCGATCGTTGCCCTGGCCGGCGCTCAGATTCCGATCAGCATCAATACCGTGGCGGGGGCGCGGGCGCAGATCGAGGCGGGCCGCGTGAAAGCACTGGCAGTGACTGGAAGCACGCGGTCGGCCATGCTGAAAGATGTGCCAACTATCGCCGAGAGCGGTGTGCCCGGATACGCCGCCGGCAACTGGTTCGGGATTCTTGGGCCGGCGGGCATGGATGCCCAGACCGTGCAGCGGCTGAACACTGATATCGCGAAGGTGCTGAGCGATCCCGCCACGGCGCAACGCGCGCAAGGCCTGGGCCTGACTGTCAAGACGGGCACGCCACAGCAGTTCGACGAACTTATCCGGCACGACATGGACATGTGGCGCCCGATCGTGAAGAAGCTCGAACTGAACAACGGTTAAGGCGGTACGAGATGGAATGGCTACAGGATAGAAGTATTGCGATCGTGGGAAGCGTGCATACCAAGCTGGCCAAGCAAAGTGGCAAGACCGCGCTGGAACTGGGCGGCGAGGCCTTGGCAGCCCTGATCGAGCAAACGGGTGTCGAGCGGGACCGTATCGACGGATTTGCCAGTACCCTGGCCAATGCCGAGGCGGGCAACGCCTTCTGGACCAGTGTGGTCTGCGAAACGCTGGGCCTGTCGGTGAAATGGGCGCAGGTATCCGATATAGGCGGGTGCTCGGTCGTCGGCAATGTGGCGCGTGCCGCGGCGGCCATCCACGCAGGGCTATGCGAGGTAGTGGTGTGCTTGGCGGCGGATGCGCCGTCTACCCGGTTCACCACGGTGCAAAGCGGATATCGGGCAGAGTTCTGCGATCCGTTCGGCTACGGTTTGCCGGTGTCGTTCGGGCTGTTGTCGTCGGCTTACGCCGCGAAGTATGGCTTGCCCGAGCGTGGCATGGCCAGGCTGGCGGTCACGCAGCGCGCCGGCGCACTGCTCAATGACCTGGCATGCGAAACCCTGCGCACACCGCTGACCGAAGACGAATATCTGGCATCGCGCATGATTTCCGAGCCGCTGCGGCTGCTGGACTGCGTGATGCGATGCGATGGCGCCAATGCTTTTCTGGTGATGTCGACAAAGCTGGCCCGCGAGCTGGGCATGAGGCGGCTCGTGCACCCGGTGGCCTATCGCGAGCGCTTGAACTTCGACGCGCGTGGCGAAATCGAAGACATCACCGTGACCGGCTTCTCGGATGTGGGGCCCGCTTGCCTGAAGGCCGCGGGCTGGCGTGCATCGGATGTGCAGTCGTTTCATCCATACGACGATTTTTATATCGCGCTGATTCTGCAGTTGGAACAGATCGGTTTCTGCCGGCCCGGACAGGCCCAGGCTTTCATATTGGACACGGACATCGGGCTGCAAGGCACCTTGCCGATCAACACGGGCGGCGGGCAGATCTCGGCCGGCCAGCCGGGCCTGGCCGGCGGTGGCGTGAACCTGTACGAAGCTATCGAACAACTGATGGGCCGCGCAGGGCCACGCCAGTTGCGGGCCGCGCAGAACGCACTGGTGACCGGGATCGGCGTTATCCAGTACGCCCGCAACTGGGGGTGCAGTAGCGCGCTCGCGCTGGAGGCAGGAGCATGAGCAAGAAGCCCACCCTTATCGTCAACAACACGTCACAGCCTTTCTGGGACGCTATCGCACGGCACGAACTGTTGCTTCAGTACGACCCCGAGGCCGATCGATATCAGTTCTACCCCAGGCCTATTGGCCTGCATACCACGACGCCTTTGCAGTGGCGCAAGGCGTGTGGCAACGGGACGTTGGTGGCGGCCACGCGGACGCATTTCGCCGCGCCGGGTTTTGCCGAGCAGGTGCCGTACTGGGAAGGCCTGATCCGGCTTGACGAAGGACCACGTCTATTCGCGCCATTGCGCGATACCGGTACGGCTGGCTGGGTGGTCGGCACGCGCATGCGCATCGCGTGGCCTGTGCCGGGTGAAGCTGGACATCCGTTCTGGTTCGAGGCCCTTTCCCGGTAGTGCACGTACAGAGCAGCCTGGCGGGATGCGCACCGTCGCAAGCATGAATATCAACGCGTCACTGCGGTGGCGGAACAGAGAAGGATGAACCATGAGCAAGCAAGTGGCTTTAGTGTTTGGTGGATCTCGCGGTATCGGCGCGGCCTGCGTACAGGCCCTGGCCAACGATGGTTTCGATGTCGCATGCACCTATGTGTCGAGCAAACCCGCGCAGCCCGCGGCAAGTGGGGGCGGCCGGGTGGCGTTCTACCAGGCCGATATCGCTGATGATGCGCAGGTGGAAGCGGTGTTCGACAGCGTGGTGCGCGACTTCGGTAAACGGCCGCATTGCGTCGTGGCCAACGCGGGCGTCAATGTCCCTCCCGGGCCGGTGCATCAGTTCGACACCGGCAACTTCCGCAAGTTGATCGAGGTGAACATCGTCGGCGCGTTCAATATTCTGCGCCATGCCGGACAGCAAGTGGCCGATGGCGGCGCCATCGTGGCGCTGACGACCTCGCTGGTGCGCCACGCGGCATCTGGCCTGGGTCCGTACAGCGCATCGAAGGCTGCGGTCGAATGCCTGGTGCGTGCAATGGCCAAAGAGCTGGCT
>DASPIV010000632.1:0-5804 GCA_035628955.1 Bordetella sp. | reverse complement strand
TTGGGCGAATGCGGCCGTCGCGACAAGCGCGCTGGAAACCACGGTGGCGATCAATAAAGACATACGCATTTCGGCTCTCCTTCCCTCTACGAATAGGTGAGCGGCCATCGTAGCTTTGCTCTCGCACCGTATGGTCTCGATTTGGTTCTGATTCGTCCAAATGTTCGATTTACGCGCGGTCGTACTGACCCACTTCATTCGAGTTGCCCTCATAATCGCCCCCATGTCGGAGTCGTCGTTGGTCATGCCGGCATGCTGACTTTGCGGCACACCGCGTTCGACGATTCCGCCAAAAAGAAAACTACGCCAACAAAAGTGGGAGAAGGCAATGGAGAGCCGGGTTTCAACCATCGACAGCCGTCCGACCGCTGAGACGCGAAATGGATAGCGCGGTTCTCAGCCTTCTGGGTGCGTTCCTGCTGTCGCTCATTGGCCTGTTCGCATTCATTTGGTCGCTGCGCAAAGGGTTGCTGGTAGAGAACCCCGCCGCTGCCTCGGTCATCTTCGCGCCCGGCGAGGCCGGCCGCGTGGACGATCCCACATTGGATCGCCAGAAGCGCCGAGCCCTTGAGGCCGCCACGGACGCTCACTCGGCAAGCGTGGCGTCGCCGAGCGAAGTCAACGCCCATATCGAGGCGGATCGTTCGAGCGCATTTCCGGTTTTCATGTTCATCGCCTTCGCCTGCCTGTGGTTACTGGTAGGTTCGGTCGCCGGACTGATTTCGTCCATCAAGCTGCATGCGCCCGACTGGCTGGACCAGCAGGCATGGCTTTCGTTCGGACGCATACGCACCGTCCATCTCAATGCCGTCATCTACGGCTGGACTTCCAACGCGGCGCTCGGCGTCGTCCTCTGGGTACTACCACGCCTGTTGCGCACACGCTTGCATGGCGCGGCATGGGCCATGCTGGGCGGCGCCTTCCTGAACGCGGGCATCGCCGCCGGGGTGGGCGCGGTCGCTGCCGGCTGGTCCGATGGCATGGAGTTCCTGGAAATCCCTTGGCAAATCGATATCTTCATCTTCGCGGGATTTGCGTTGGTGATCCTGCCGGCGCTGTTCACGCTGGTCAACCGGCGCGTCGAGCACTTGTATGTCAGCATCTGGTACATGGTCGCGGCGCTGTTGTGGATTGCAGTGCTGTTCGGCGTGGCCAACTTGCCTGGCGTACACACAGGCGTGCAGCAGGCCACCACCAACTGGTGGTATGGCCACAATGCGCTAGGCCTCTGGTTCACGCCGGTCAGCGTGGGGACTATTTATTATTTCCTGCCAAAGATCATCGGGCGGCCAGTGGTGTCCTACAACCTGTCGCTGCTGGGTTTCTGGACACTGGCCTTTTTCTATGGACAAGTCGGCGGGCACCACTTGATTGGCGGCCCCGTGCCGGGCTGGCTGACCACGCTGTCCATCGTGCAGAGCATCATGATGATCATTCCGGTTATCGCGTTCACCATCAACATGAAGCGCACGTTGAAAGGCCAGATGTACCTGGCGGCCTATTCGCCCACGCTGCGCTTCATGATGTTTGGTGGACTGATGTACCTGGCTTCGTCTCTCGAGGGCACGTTCGAGGCCTTGCGCAGCGTCAACGCGGTGACGCACTTCACACATTTCACCGTGGCGCATGCGCACCTGGGAATGTATGCCTTCGTCTCGATGGTCATGTTCGGCGCCATCTACTTCATGATGCCGCGCGTCCTGGAATGGGAGTGGCCGTATCCATGGCTGATCCAGTTGCATTTTTGGCTGGTAGTCCTGGGTGTTCTCGTCTATGTAATCGGCCTGTCCATCGGCGGCTGGCTGCAGGGCATGGCCATGCTCGACGCCTCGCGCCACTTCAACGACTCGATCCAGGTCACCCTCCCCTGGCTAAAGTCACGCAGCATCGGCGGCGCGCTGATGACCCTGGGCCATCTGGTATTCGTGGGTCATTTCTTCACCATGGCCCTGCGCTTCGGGCCGCACCGCATGGGTGCAGCCTTGTTCTGGCAGCCTCGCGAGGTCGCACATGGAAAATGAAATCAAGCTTGCCGGCGGCGCCATGGTCGCGTTGGCCGTCGCTACCGCGGCACTGGTCGTCCTGCCCTATGTGCAGGTGCGCGACATCAAGCCGCCGTCAGGACTCAAGCCCTACACCGACCAGCAACTGCGCGGCCGCGATATCTACGTTGCCAACGGCTGCGTCTATTGCCATAGCCAGCAGCCGCGCGACCGCAACCTGGGGCCAGACGCCGTGCGTGGCTGGGGCCGGCCATCAGTACCGGGCGACTACGTATACGACAAGCCGCACCTGCTGGGCACCATGCGCACCGGTCCAGACTTGTTCAACATCGGCGCACGCCAGCCCAGCAAAGACTGGCAGCTAGGCCACCTGTTCCAGCCGCGCGCGTATGCGCGGGAATCGATCATGCCCGCCTACCCCTTTTTGTTCCGCGTGAAGAACGCGGCGGACAAAACAGACGTGGTAGTGAACCTGCCACCCGCTTATGCGCCGCCCGGCAAAGTCGTGGTAGCTACCCAGGATGCGCTGGACCTGGCCGCCTATTTGATTGGGCTTGATCACACTTATCCCGCGTTGCCGGCACCCGAGGCGCCTGCACTGCCTTAACACCTACAAGGAGATGACAATGAATCCTGCTTCCTGGCCTTCCTCCGTATCGCAAGCACGCGAGCACGCCGATCCCTCCGAACGCGTTCGGCCCATACCGCTGCTGGCGGCCCTGGTCACGCTGGCGGTAATCGCCGCGGGTGTGGGATATGTTTTTTCATCGGATTCCTTCGGCAATCCGGAACTGGGCGACCGCCGCACGGTCGCCGATCTCATGCCCAAACCCAAGCCCACCGCCTCGCTTAATGCGGGCGGTGCGATCGGCGGGGCCGACGGCAAGGCGCTGTTCAACGCCAATTGCGTTGCCTGCCATCAGGCTACGGGCGCCGGTATCCCGGGCGTCTTTCCGCCACTGGACGGATCGGAATGGGTCATGGGCGACAGCCGCGTCGTCGTCAATATCTTGCTGCACGGCATCGAAGGTGAAATCAAGGTCAAGGACACCATGTACAACGGCAACATGCCGCCCTTCGGCGACAAGTTTTCCGACGACGAAGTGGCCGCCGTGGCTACCTACATCCGTTCCGAATGGTCCAACTCGGCCGATGCCATCAACGCCGGGCAGGTAGCGGCAGAACGCAAGGCCGTCGCACGAACCACGCCGTTCGCGGGCGAAGCCGAACTGCGGAAATTGACCGGCAAGCCCTGATGTGGCGCACCGCGGCTGCTACGTTGATCCTGACTGCGCTGGCCTACGCGGGCGGCGCGTGGCTGACGATGGACTTCCAGGTATGGACAGCCGAGGGCGCGCGCCGCTCAGCCGTGCTGCGCTCGCCAGTGGCGGCCCCAGTTGTGGAAATGCACGGGCTCGGCACGCACGCCCAGTCACTGCCGGAAATGTTGCATACCGCCGGTACGGCCACCATCGTCGATTTCATCTACACCCGATGCATAACGGTGTGTTCGGTGTTGGGCGGTACGTTCCAGCACTTGCAGAGTGCGCTGCGCGCTGACCGCGATGCGGGCAGGCCCACGGGGCGGCTGATGTCGATCAGCTTCGATCCGGCCAACGACACGCCTGAAGCGCTAGCCGCCTACGGCCAGCGCTTCCAGGCCGACGCGTCGCTCTGGCGCTTCGTCGCCCCGGTGCGAGAACAGGATGTCCAATTCTTATTGCAACGCTACGGCGTGGTGGTTATTCCGGATGGCCTGGGGGGCTACGAACACAATGCCGCACTGCTGGTGATCGACGGCGATGGGCGTCTGGTGAAAATATACGACTACGACCAAACCAGCGACGCGTTGGCGCTGGCGCGTTACCTGGCGGCTAAAGCATGAGGATCTGCTGCACCATCGCTCGGCCTTGGCAGGGATACACGGCAGCCGCACTCGCGCTGGCCTTGTTGCTGCCAAGCTCGCGCCATACGCTGGAACAGAGCATGGCATTGCATATGCTGCTGCAGTTACCGGTATTGGTGCTGATAGGCGGACTGCTGGCGGGCCAGCTGACACCGACGTGGCAGGCGCGTGCTGCCGGGTGGAACGCACACGGCATCACGGGCCTGGCCTTTGTCGCCGCCGCCGCGGCGCTCGGCATGGTGCCCCGCCTGCTGGACCTGGCACTGGTCGACATGCGCGTTGAAATCGTCAAGTACGCGGCATTCGTCCTCTGTGGCGCGGCCCTGCGGCTGTCCTGGCGCCACGCTGACGTCGTGGTGCAGCTCTTCTTCCTGGGCAATGTGTTGCCGATGATGGCGATCGCGGGGACTTTGTATATCGATACGCCGCGGCGCCTGTGCAATGCGTATCGCCTGGACGAACAGTTATGGGTTGGCCACGCGTTGGTCTGGCTGGCAGCCATACTGGGTGCGATTTGGCTGGCTCGCATGGGATGGCGGTACTCGCGGGACGACAGCGCCATCCCTGCTATGGCTACCTACATTCGAAAACCTCGGAGTACCCCATGAGCTGGATCATCAGCCGATATACGACGTTCATTGTGGTTCTACTATGCACCCTTGTGACATGGGTGCTGGCGATATCCGGAGCCGCCCGTTGGGTTTGGGCAGCCCTGCCTCTTGCGCTGCTGACCCTGCTGGGCATCTACGACCTGGTTCAGCCCCGGCATGCGATACGGCGCAATTACCCCATACTGGGCAATCTGCGTTTTCTGTTCGAATTCATTCGCCCCGAGATCCGCCAGTACTTTCTGGAAGATGATAGCCACGCTGCTCCGTTCTCCCGCGCGCAACGATCCATCGTCTATCAGCGCGCCAAGCAAGACATCGACAAACGCCCTTTCGGCACGCAAGAAGATGTCTACAGCGAGCGCTATGAATGGGTCAACCATTCCATTGTTCCTGCTCAGATCGCCGACCCCGACTTCCGTGTCAATGTCGGCGGCCCCGATTGCCTGCAACCCTATGCGATGTCGGTATTCAACATATCGGCGATGAGCTTCGGCGCGTTGTCGGCCAACGCCATACAGGCACTGAACGAAGGCGCGCGCCAAGGCAACTTCGCGCACGACACCGGCGAAGGCGGCATCAGCCGCTACCACCGCCAGCCCGGCGGTGCGCTCGTCTGGAATATCGGCTCGGGCTATTTCGGCTGCCGCGACGAAGCGGGTGCGTTCTCCGAAGAAGCTTTCGTCCGAAATGCCTGTACGCCCCAGGTAAAAATGATCGAGATCAAGCTCTCGCAAGGCGCCAAGCCCGGCCATGGCGGCATCCTGCCCGGCGCCAAGGTCACCCCGGAAATCGCCGAAACCCGAGGCGTCGCTGCCTGGCAAGACTGCAACTCGCCATCCAGCCACAGTGCATTCGACTCGCCCATCGGCCTGCTGCAGTTTGTGGCAAGACTGCGCCAACTATCCGAGGGAAAACCAGTGGGTTTCAAGTTTTGCATGGGCCACCCCTGGGAATGGTTTGCCATCGTCAAGGCCATGCTGAAAACCGGCATCACTCCGGATTTCATCGTGGTCGACGGTGCCGAGGGCGGCACGGGCGCCGCCCCTGTCGAATTCACCGATCATGTCGGCACCCCTCTGTATGAAGCCCTGCGACTAGTTCACAACACCCTGATCGGAGTCAATCTTCGTGACCGCATCCGGCTCGGAGCGTCGGGCAAGATTATTACAGCATTCGATATGGCACGGGCCATGGCGATGGGGGCCGATTGGTGCAACGCCGCGCGCGGATTCATGTTTGCCGTGGGCTGCATACAGGCACAGGCCTGCCATACGGGCAAGTGTC
>DASPIV010000631.1:0-2087 GCA_035628955.1 Bordetella sp. | reverse complement strand
CCCGCCGTGGTGGCGAAGATCGCGGCCGATGTCCGGCAGGTCGTTGGACAGCCCGCATTCCAGCAAAAGTATGTCACCAGCGTGGGCCTCGAACCCCTGGACCAGGGGCCTGAAGAATTTGCCCGTTTCCTGGCGCAAGACCGCCGGGAATACGAACACAGCATCCGCAGCGTGAACGTGAAACTGGACTGACAGGCGGACCTTGCCCATGAATTTCGACCTTGCGCCTGAACTGCGCATGTTGCGCGACTCGGCCCGGCGCTTCGTGGCCGAAGAGCTTGCGCCTCTGGAAGCCCGCTATGCCAATGATCCGGATATTCCCGACGATGTGCGCCAGGCGCTGCAAGACAAGGCGAAAGCGCTCGGATTCTGGGCCTTCGATCTGCCCGAGAATGTAGGCGGGGGCGGCGTCGGCGTAGTCGGGATGTGCGTGGTGTTCGAAGAGCTGGCGCGCTGCAATGTGCCGTCGTTCCGCGCCCCTACCGTTTTCACTCCTTATCTCGGGCCGGTACTGTTCCATGGCGACGATCGCCAGAAGGCGGACTATCTGATGCCGGTCGTGCAGGGCAGCAAGCGAACCTGCTTTGCTTTGACGGAGGCGGGGGCCGGTTCGGACCCGGCAGGCATGAAAACCACCGCCGTGGCCGATGGCGGGGACTTTGTCATCAATGGCGCCAAGATATTCATCACCGGTGCCGACAAGGCGGATTTCGTGCAGCTGTTCGCCAGAACGGTGCAAGACGGCCGGGATCTGGGCGTTTCTTGCTTTCTGGTCGATCGCGCCACGCCGGGCCTGCGCCTGGGGCAATGCTTCGACCTGATGTCGCCGGACAAGCCCTGGGAGCTGTTGTTCGACAATGTCAGGGTATCGGCAGGCCAGGTCGTGGGCGGAATTGGCCGCGGATGGGAACTGGCACGCGAATTCCTGGACATGGGCCGCCTGATACACGGGCCCAAGGCTATCGGCCGGGCGCAGCGGGCACTGGACCTCGCCGTCGACTACGCCAATACCCGTGCCACCTTCGGCCAACCGCTAGCCAAACGGCAGGCCATTCAGTGGATGATTGCCGACTCCACCGTGGAGCTGCATGCGGCCCGCACCATGGTCTACCATGCCGCATGGAAGGCCGACCAGGGGCTGGATTATCATCTCGAGGCATCCGCGGTGAAGTTATATGCCGATGAGATGCTGATCCGGGTCGTCGACAGGGCGATCCAGATACACGGTGGCCTGGGACTTTCGCGCGAATTGCCGCTGGAACTGATGTATCGTGACGCCCGCAGTCGAACCATTACCGAAGGGTCGTCCGAAATGCAACGGATGATCATCTCTACCGGCGTGCTGTCCGGCCGACAGGGAGCGAACCGCTTCGACACCTGATCCCGTCGCGCCGTCACCAGCGAACAAGATCGCCCTACGGACAACTACGATGAATATCGAGACCATCGATCTGAATCTGCTGGTGGCGTTCGACGCAATGATGCAAGAGCGCAACGTGACCCGGGCGGGCCTGCGGGTGGGCTTGTCGCAACCGTCGATGAGCCATGCCCTGGTGCGGCTCAGGCAGTTGTGTGGCGACCCTTTGTTCGTAAGGGTCAAGACCGGCATGGAACCCACCCCGTTTGCCCATCGCATCGCCGCCAGCGTCAGGGCGGGGCTGTCCATCCTGCAGGCCGGGCTGGAAAGCGCCGTGGCCTTCGACCCGGCACAGTCCGAACGTATTTTCCAGGTGTTATTGAGCGACCTGGGGGAAGTTGTCTACCTGCCGCGCCTGATGCAGCATCTGAAGTCAGCCGCGCCGGGGGTCAGCCTGCGCATTCTGCAACTGCCGCGCGAAGGCTATCGCGACGCCCTGGAAGCCGGGGACGCCGACCTGGCCATAGGCTTTCTGCCGGCGTTGTCGGCCGGCTTCTATCAGCAGCGATTGTTCAGCGACAACCACGTATGCCTGATGCGGGCCGGCCATCCCCGGATTGGCCGCCGGCTGAACATTGGCCAGTTCACGACCGAGTCGCACATCATGATCGAGCCGGCTGGCTCGCGCTACAGCCGTGTTTCCCCGCATTCGTCGACCACCACGCTGATC
>DASPIV010000630.1:0-10289 GCA_035628955.1 Bordetella sp. | reverse complement strand
ACGCCGGGCAAGGACCTTGACGCGGCGATGAAGGCGCTCACGGTCACGCTCGAGTCACTCGACAAGAAGCCCTTCACGGAACAGGAACTGGACCGCGCACGCAGCAAGTGGCTGACGTCGTGGGAACAGACGTATAGCGATCCCGAGCAGGTGGGCGTGGCGCTGTCCGAAGCGATCGCGGCGGGCGACTGGCGCCTGTTCTTCCTGCAGCGCGACCGCGTACGCGAGGCCAAGCTCGAAGACGTACAGCGCGTGGCCACTACTTACCTGGTGGAAAGCAATCGCACCGAAGGCCGGTACATTCCTACCCAGAAGCCCCGGCGCGCACCGCTGGAGCAACGTCCAGACCTGGCCAGCCTCTTGAAAGACTATCAGGGCGACCCCGACTTCAAGCAGACCGACGCCTTCGATCCCACGCCCGGGAACATCGACAAACTGACCCAGCGCAGCGAGCTTGGCCTGCCCAATGGCAAGGTACAACTGGCCTTGCTGCCCAAGGCCACCCGCGGCGGCCGCGTCCAGGCCGAATTGCTGATCCAGTTCGGCGATGCCGACAGCCTGCGTGGCCAACGCGTCAATGCCGCCGCCGTGGCCGACCTGCTCGAACGCGGCACGGCGACCCTATCG
This sequence comes from Bordetella sp., assembly GCA_035628955.1. GTDB lineage: Bacteria > Pseudomonadota > Gammaproteobacteria > Burkholderiales > Burkholderiaceae_B > Bordetella_A. Next base: position 9,662 of record DASPIV010000630.1, on the reverse strand, counting down.
CGCCAGGAAATCCAGGACCGCTTCGACGCCATGCAGGCCCAGGTTGAATTCAATGGCTCGGGCACCGACCTGACGGTATCCATGTCGGCCGCGGGCGAGCACCTGCCCGAACTGGCTGCCCTGGTGCTCGATGTCGTGCGCCACGCCAATTTCCCCACGGCGCAGGTCGAGGAATACCAACGCCAGGCGCAGACATCGATCCGCAGCGCCATGACCGAGCCTACCGCTTTGGCCTCGCGCGCGCTGGCGCGCCAGGACAACCCCTGGCCCGCCGACGATGTGCGCTATGTACCCACCTTCGACGAAGCGCTGGCCGAAGCCGACCAGATCAACCGCGATGCACTGGCCGCTTTCCACGCCCGCTTCTACGGCGCCGGCCAGATCAAGTTCTCGGCCGTGGGCGATTTCGACGCGGATGCGCTGAAAAAAGCCCTGGCCACGGGCCTGGAAGGCTGGCAGCAGGCGCCGGCCTATACCCGTCTGTCCGATCCGTACCGGGCCATCAAAGCGCAGCACTTCGACATCGATACGCCCGACAAGGCCAATGCGTTCTACATCTCGCGCATGCCGCTCAAGCTGCAGGACACCGACGCCGATTTCCCGGCACTGTATCTGGCCAACTTCCTGCTGGGCACCTCGGAAACCTCGCGCCTGTGGAGCCGCGTGCGCGAAACCGAAGGGCTGTCGTACAACGTGCGCAGCAACCTGTCGGTATCGTCCTTCGAGCCCACCGCAAGCTGGACCGTCTACGCCATTTACGCCCCTCAGAATCGCGAGCGGCTTGAAAAAGCCATCGGCGAAGAACTGGCCCGGGCGGTAAAAGACGGCTTTACCGCCGAAGAAGTGAAAGACGGTATTGCCGCCCTGCTCAACTACCGCAAGCTGGCCCGCGCGCAAGACAGCGTGCTGGCATCAACCTGGATCAGCTATCTGAAACGCGGACGCACGTTCGAATGGTCGGCCAAAATAGACCGCCAGATTGCCGCCCTGACCCCGGAAAAGGTCAATGCCACGCTGCGCAAGCACTTGCAGCCCTCGGCCTTCAGCACTGCGGTGGCAGGCGACTTCACGCCTCCGAAGAAAACCGCCCCTTAGGCATTGCATCGGTTCACCCTGGCGCCGGCCCCTGGGCCGGCGTTTTTTCTTGGGTCGTCGGCCCGCACACGACGCGGATGGATGGCCGCCCGGCCCCATCATCCCATTCAAATCCGGCCAATACAGCCGATTACTCCGAAAAATGGAAAGATATTTTCAGAAAATCAGGGTTTATCCCAGGTTCGGATGCGCGCAGAATTCACTCATCGGGAAACAAAACGAACCACGACGGAGAGGCCGCCGGATTCAGTCCCAGATCAACAGATGAATGAGGTCTTATCATGAAAACCCTAGCGACTGCCCTACTTGTATCGATGGGCCTGCTGAGCGCCGGCGCATATGCCGCTACGCCCAATATCGAACCGAACAACGTGCCCTTCCAGGGTGTATACGGCCACGTCGACTCCAATGCGGCCACCCGCGCCCAAGTGCAAGCCGACCTGGCCCAGGCCAAGGCTGCTGGCCTGGTTACCTTCGGCGAACAAGACTACCCGGCTGTCCAGGTGTCTACCGCCGCCGGCAAAACCCGCCAGCAAGTGCGTGACGAACTGGCCGATGCCAAGGCCAACGGCCAATACACCTTCGGCGAACTGGATTACCCCCCGGTTGCCAACTGATAGCACGTTGTCCGGCCACGCAGGCCGGCCCGCTGCGCAAAAAAACCCCCTGCCGTATATATGCGGCAGGGGGTTTTGCTTGCCGAGGCTGCTTCACACAACCCGGGCACGGTGGTGATCAGCTGAAGAATTCCTTGACGCGATCGGTCCAGGACTTGCTTTGCGGCGAATGGCGATCGCCACCGTCGTTCAGCGAAGTCTCGAACTGTCGCAGGATGGTTTTCTGCTCGTCGCTGAGCCGCACCGGGGTCTCGACCGCCACATGGCAATACAAGTCGCCTGGATAGCTGGCGCGCACACCGCGTATGCCTTTGCCGCGCAGGCGGAAGGTCTTGCCAGACTGGGTGCCTTCGGGAATCGAGATCTCGGCCTTGCCGCCCAGGGTAGGCACTTGCAATTCGCCGCCCAGGGCTGCCGTGGTGAACGGAATGGTCAGCTCGCAGTGCAAGTCGTCGCCATCGCGTTGGAAGATCTTGTGCTGCTTGATGTGGATCTCGACGTACAAATCGCCCGGCGGGCCGCCATTGATGCCCGGCTCGCCATTGCCGCTGGAACGGATACGCATGCCGTCATCGATACCGGCGGGAATCTTCACCTGCAAGGTCTTGTTGCGGCGGATGCGTCCCACGCCGTCGCAGGCCGGGCACGGATCGGTGATTTCTTTGCCGCTGCCATGGCAGGTGGGGCAGGTTTGCTGCACGCTGAAAAAACCCTGCTGCATGCGTACCGCACCCGAGCCGCCGCAAGTACGGCAAGTCTTGGGCGTGGTACCCGCCTTGGCGCCACTGCCGTGGCAGGTGTCGCAGTGTTCCCAGCTGGGCACCCGGATTTCTGTATCGAAGCCGTGCGCCGCCTGTTCCAGGGTGATTTCCAGCGCATATTTCAGGTCGGCACCGCGATACACCTGCGCACCGCCGCCGCGCCGGCCACCCGCGCCGCCGAAGATCTCGCCGAAAATATCGCCGAAGGCATCGGCAAAACCGCCTCCCATGCCGGCGCCACCCATGCCGGCCGCATTGGGGTCGACCCCCGCATGGCCATAGCGGTCGTAGGCGGCGCGCTTTTGCTCGTCGCCCAGGACTTCGTAGGCTTCCTTGATTTCCTTGAACTTTTCTTCAGCGTCTTTGCTGTCCGGGTTGCGGTCCGGATGGTGCTTCATGGCCAGCTTGCGGTAGGCCTTTTTCAGTTCATCGTCCGTAGCGTTTTTTGCCACGCCCAGGACTTCGTAGTAATCGCGTTTTGCCATATTGGATGGGCTCGGGAAGAGCCATAAACTTGTAGCTACTGAACGAACCCGCCCGGTAGCCGAAAAATCCGGCTACCGGGCGCGTTCAGGCGTCATGGACGGCCATTACTGATCGCGCTTGACTTCCTTGAAGTCGGCGTCGACCACATTCTCGTCCGCCGGCTTGGCCGAATCGGCCGCTTGCTGCTGGGCGGCCTGGGCCGCCTGCATATCGGCGTACATCTTTTCGCCAAGCTTCTGCGAAGCCGTGGACAGCGCCTCGACCTTGGCATCGATGGCCGCCTTGTCGCCGTCTTTCAGGACGTCTTCCAGTTCCTTGATGGCGTTCTCGATGGTTTCTTTTTCAGAAGCCTCGAGCTTTTCGCCATACTCGGTCAGCGACTTGCGGGTGGCATGCACCAGCGCGTCGGCTTGGTTGCGGGCCTGGGCCAGTTCGGCCACGCGGTGATCTTCCTCGGCGTTGACCTCGGCATCCTTGACCATGCGCTGGATCTCGTCTTCCGACAAGCCCGAGTTGGCCTTGATGGTGATCTTGTTTTCCTTGCCGGTGCCCTTGTCCTTGGCCGACACATGCAGGATGCCGTTGGCGTCGATATCGAACGTGACTTCGATCTGCGGCAGGCCGCGCGGCGCCGGCGGAATGCCCTCGAGGTTGAATTCGCCCAGGCTCTTGTTGCCCGCGGCAATTTCACGCTCGCCCTGGAACACCTTGATCGTCACGGCAGGCTGGTTGTCGTCGGCCGTGGAGAACGTTTGCGAAAAACGCGTCGGGATCGTGGTGTTCTTCTGGATCATCTTGGTCATGACGCCGCCCAGGGTTTCAATACCCAGCGACAGCGGCGTGACGTCGAGCAGCAGCACGTCTTTGCGATCGCCCGACAGCACCGAACCCTGGATGGCAGCACCCGCGGCCACGGCTTCGTCGGGGTTGACGTCCTTGCGCGGATCCTTGCCGAAGAATTCCTTGACCTTTTCCTGGACCTTGGGCATGCGGCTCATGCCGCCGACCAGGATCACGTCGTCGATCTCGGAAACCTTCACGCCGGCATCCTTGATGGCCACGCGGCACGGGTCGATAGTGCGTTCGATCAGTTCCTCGACCAGCGCTTCCAGCTTGGCGCGCGTGATCTTCAGGTTCAGGTGCTTGGGACCCGACGCATCGGCTGTGATGTACGGCAGGTTGATTTCGGTTTGCTGGCTGGACGAGAGCTCGATCTTGGCCTTTTCGGCAGCTTCTTTCAGGCGCTGCAGGGCCAGTACATCTTTGGCCAGGTCGACGCCCTGCTCTTTCTTGAACTCGCCGATGATGTAGTCGATGATGCGCTGGTCGAAGTCTTCACCGCCCAGGAACGTGTCGCCGTTGGTCGACAGCACCTCGAATTGCTTCTCGCCGTCGACGTCGGCGATCTCGATGATCGACACGTCGAAGGTGCCGCCGCCCAGGTCATAGACAGCGATCTTGCGGTCGCCCTTTTCGGACTTGTCCAGGCCGAACGCCAACGCGGCCGCGGTGGGCTCGTTGATGATGCGCTTGACTTCCAGGCCGGCGATGCGGCCGGCGTCTTTGGTGGCCTGGCGCTGGCTGTCGTTGAAGTACGCCGGCACCGTGATCACGGCTTCGGTGACTTCTTCGCCCAAGTAGTCTTCGGCGGTTTTCTTCATTTTGCGCAGCACGTCGGCCGACACTTGAGGAGGCGCGATTTTCTTGCCGCGCGCTTCGACCCAGGCATCGCCGTTATCGGCCTTGACGATGCCGTAGGGCATCAGGTCGATGTCTTTCTGCACGGCCTTTTCGTCGAACTTGCGACCGATCAGGCGCTTGACCGCGTACAGGGTGTTCTTGGGGTTGGTGACCGCCTGGCGCTTGGCCGGCGCGCCCACCAGGGTTTCACCGTCGTCCATGTAGGCGACGATGGAGGGCGTGGTACGGGCGCCTTCGGCGTTTTCAATGATCTTGACCTGGTTGCCGTCCATGACAGCCACACAGCTGTTGGTCGTACCCAAGTCGATGCCGATGATTTTGCTCATGGTGGAATACCTTGATGTAGATCCGTAAATACAGGAATGAAAACTGAGTCTTAGCCTAACTGGGGTTGCCGTAGGGGTTTTTCAAGACCCCCCACCCTGCGCCTGCGGTTTATCGCAACCCTGCAGCCGCTGGATGGCCTCGGTAAAGCGCGGCAGCCCCGGCCAGCCAGTGATGCGGCCCAGGCGCCTGGCGCCGCGGTACAGCACGAAGGTGGGCACGCCATGCAGTGAAAACCGCCGTCCCAGGGCTTCGTCGGCATAGACGTCGGACTGGAACCAGGCCAGCCCCAGGGCCAGCAGCGCTTGCTGGTGCAGCAAGGCGGCCTGCTTGAATAAATTACAATTGTAACAATCCTGGCCCCACAGGAACACGCAACGCAGGTCGTCGCCCGGCGCGTCGACCACGAGCTGGTCAAAATCGGCGCTGCCGACCGGACGCATGGCGAATGCTTCGAAGACCTGAGCCGGATCGAACGATGTGGGGCCGGACATGGCGCTCAACCCTGGCCGGCGGACACCATCACCAGGGCGGGCCGCAGGGTGCGGTCGGCGATGGCGTAGCCTTTTTGCAGCAGCTGCGCCACGGTATTGGCGGGCTGGTCGGACGGCACGGACGAGATCGCCTGGTGCTGGTGGGGGTCGAATTTGTCGCCCTGTGCCGGTGCGATTTCCTTGAGCAGATTGCGCTCGAAGGCACCAGTCAGTTGCTTCAGGGTGACTTCCACCCCTTCGCGCAGCGCTTCCAGGGTTTGGTCGGGCTGGGCCAGCGCGGCTTCAAGACTGTCTTTGACGGGCACCAGGCTTTCGGCGAACGACTCGATGCCGAATTTGCGCGCCTTGGACACGTCTTCCTGGGCACGGCGGCGAACGTTCTCGGCATCGGCATGGGTACGCAACAACTGGTCTTGCTGCGCGCTGACGGTAGCCTGCGCCGCCTCGAGTTCGGCGCGTACGGCGGCCAGCTCGGCTTGCAGCGCTTCAACGGTAGTGGGCATGGCCGGGGCCTGCTCGCCTGACTCGGGAGCTTGATCGACAGGCTCTTGGGATGCCGTCATGGGAATTCCTCCAAAAAACAATAGCGTCGGCCCCGATAATGGGGGCCGATCCGGTGATTTCAAGAGGCAAGCGACGACAAGCCGGGCCAGAGCCGATTCAGATCAAAGGCCCGCGATAGTGTCAGGCCTTGTCCGGCTGCGCCGGGGCTGGCGGGTCGCTGGCCGGGAAGGTGTCTTCGAGTGCCTCGTCGATGGCGGTCTCGGAATTGCGCTGCGGGGCCCTTTCGGGCGTGACGGCGATGGGGTCGCTGGCCGGGAAGGTATCTTCGAGGGCTTCATCGAGGTCGCGCTCGACGGGATCTTCTTTCAGATCGGCATGCCCAGGCTCGGAGGAAGTGCCCACGCCAGGTTTCACGGGTGTGTTCATGCGCTGTCTCCTGCAAAGTTGCGATCAGGGACGGCCTGCCAGGCCGCCGGCGTCCGTTGCGGCGGACGCGCTGCTTGCACCCAGTGTACGGCCTTGGCCGGCGTATGTGGGCCAGCCTTGTAAGTGATTGTCGACCAGTTCGGCCAGGCCTGCGATCCAGGCCGGCTGGTCGTTCAAGGCCGGGATATAGCGAAATTGGCGCCCTCCCGCGCCCAGGAAGGCATCGCGGCATTCCTGGCTGATTTCTTCGAGTGTTTCCAGGCAGTCGGCCACGAACCCGGGACACACCACGTCGATCTCGGTAACACCTTGGCCAGCCAGGACTTTCAGGGTGGGCTCGGTGTAGGGTTCGAGCCAGCGCGCGGCGCCAAAGCGGCTCTGGAAGGTGACTTCGACCTGCTCGGGCGCGAGTGCCAGACGTTCGCGCAGCAGGCGCGCGGTTTCGAGGCAATCGCGGTAGTACGGATCGCCGAGCTCGATGGAATAGCGCGGCAAGCCGTGAAAACTCATCACCAGCTTCCGTGGCCGGCCATTGGCCTGCCAGTAATCGGATATTCGGCGCGCCAGCGCGTCCAGATACGCCGGCTCAGTGTGGAAACGCTTGATAAAGCGCAGTTCAGGCTGATCGCGCAATCGCCCGACGTGCGCGGCCACCGCATCGACCACGGTGGCGGTGGTGCTGGCGGCGTACTGCGGATACAGGGGCACGGTAAGAATGTGCTGGCAACCTTGCTTGCGCAGCCGGTCGATGGCCTGGGCGATCGAGGGCTCGCCGTAGCGCATGGCCAGCTCGACCCGCACGGTATGGCCGCGCGCGTCGAGCGCCTGCTGCACGCCTTCGGCCTGCCGCCGGCTATACACCATGAGGGGCGAGCCTTCGTCCATCCAGATGCCCGCATAGCGCGGCTGCAGGCGGCGCGGCCGCCGTGCCAGGACCATGCCGTGCAAAATGGGCAACCACAGATAACGGGGAATCTCGATGACCCGGGGGTCCGACAAAAACGCCGCCAGGTAGCGGCGAATATCGCGCGGCGTTGCGGTTTCGGGCGTGCCCAGATTGACCAGCAACACACCGACGCCGCCAGGCGTGCTGGAGGGTGGGTTTTCGTCGAAGGGGTCCGCCTGGCGGGGTTCGGGCAAATAGCGCTCGGGCCACAAATACTTGAACAGGCGAAGAAACACGAAAACCCCTCTGGACCCTTCTCCGCGAAAAGAAGGCCGGCCCGATACAGATCTATTGGTTGTGACTGAACGCGTTGGACAGCAGCCGCGCCGTGATGTCGACGATGGGAATGACACGTTCATACGCCATGCGGGTGGGGCCTATGACCCCCAGGGTGCCGATCACCCTGCCGTCGACTCCGTAAGGCGCCGTGATGACCGAGACTTCTTCCATGGGCAGCAACTGGGAGTCGCCGCCTATATAGATTTGCACGCCCTGGGCGCGGCTGGAGATATCCAGCAACTGGAGCAGGTCGGTTTTCTGCTCGAACAGCGAGAACATCTTGCGCAAGCGGTCCATGTCGGAGGCGATGTCGGTCACGTCGAGCAACTTGCGTTCGCCCGAGATGATCATGTCGTCGCCGTCTTCGGCGGCTTCGGCGCCGGCCTCTACCGCGGCCTGCATCAGGCGCGAAATGTCTTCGCGCAACTGGGCCAGTTCGGTGGTCAGTGTGCGGCGCACGGCATCGAAGGACTTGCCGGCGAAATGGATGTTGAAGAAATTGCCGGCCTCGATCAGCTCGACTTCGGTGTAGTCGCGCTGCATGGGCAGGATGCGGTTCTGCACGTCGCCATCGGGAGTGACGATGATGAGCAGCACGCGCTTGTCGGACAGGCGGATGAATTCGATCTGGCGGAACACCTGCGCGCGCTTGGGCGTAAGCACCACCCCGGCGAACTGCGTCAGGTTCGACAGCAGCGCCGCGGCGGCGTTGATCGCGCGCGAGGGTTCGGTGGCCGTCAGGGCCGCTTCGCTGAACTGCCGGGACTGGAAATCGAACGGCTGCACCGCCAGCAGCGAGTCGACGAACATGCGGTAGCCGCGCGGCGTGGGAACGCGGCCGGCCGACGTATGCGGGCTGTGGATCAGCCCCAGGTCTTCGAGGTCGGCCATGACATTGCGGATCGTGGCGGGCGACAGGTCGAAAACTTTGGAAAGCGTGCGGGAACCGACCGGTTGTCCGTCGGCGATGTGGCGTTCTATCAACGCTTTGAGCAATGCGCGTGCACGATCATCCATATCGGCTATTGTAGGGAAACTTTTGGAAATGGGCGATTTTTGTCCGGCGGCGGAACATGCGGCCCCATATAATCGCCGCATGTGCCGTTCTCTTCGATAACCGTTTCCTTTCCGCCATGCACTTCCCTATCGTCGCCCTGATTGGCAGGCACCAGGACACTGGCCTGGATGCGCCGTTGCGCGCCCTGGCGCGCATGCTGCAGCAAGCCGGACGCCGCGTGCTGGTCGAGGCCGATACCGCCAGCAATACCGGCGTGCGCGAGTATCCGGTGGCCAGCCTGAAAGAAATCGGTGAAACCGCAACGCTGGCGATCGTGATGGGCGGCGACGGCACGGTGCTGGGCGCGGCCCGCACCCTGGCGCCCTATGGCGTGCCGCTGGTGGGCATCAACCACGGACGGCTGGGCTTCATCACCGACGTGCCGCTGCAGGAAGCGCACAGCGCGCTGGCGCGGGTCATCGAAGGCAACTACCAGGCCGAAGACCGCATGCTCTTGGTAGGCAGTGTATGGCGCGGCGACCAGCTGATGTATACCGCCCCGGCGCTGAACGACGTGGTGCTGAACCGCGCCGGGCGCGGCGGCATGATCGAAGTGCGGGTCGAGCTCGACGGCGCTTTCATGTATGCCCAGCGTGCCGACGGCCTGATCATCGCCACCCCGACCGGTTCCACGGCCTACGCGCTGTCGGCCAATGGGCCCATCCTGCATCCCGGCCTGGATGCCATCGTGCTGGTGCCGGTGGCGCCCCAGACCTTGTCCAACCGCCCCATCGTCATCCCGGGCGGCGGCGAGCTCAGCATGACCCTGACGGCCATCGGCCGGGTCGAGGTCGGTGCCAGCGTGCACTTCGACATGCAGACCTGGTCCGACCTGCAACCGGGCGACCGTATCTCGGTGCAGCGCGCACCGCACACGATCCGCTTCGTGCACCCCGAAGGTTACAGTTTCTTCTCGACCCTGCGCCGCAAGCTGCATTGGAACCTGATGCCGCAGGCCTCGGACAGCGTGGA
>DASPIV010000629.1:0-3281 GCA_035628955.1 Bordetella sp. | reverse complement strand
TGCGGCAGGTAAGTCGTGGAAGCTTCGTTCAGCCCCAGCGTGGAAAAGTCGCGGAAGTAGTTGTCGTCGGAAACCTTGGCGAAATCCCAGTCGGCGTAGAAGCCGCCGCCCAGCAGTTGCTGGTGCCGCGAGCGGAACAACCAGCGGGAATCGCCGGTTTCGTGGTCGTTGGACAGGTACGTGCCGATCATGTTGCCGGCATACGAACGGCCCAGGTAGCGGAATTCACCGCCCAGTTGCGCGCCGCGCTTGCTCAGGTAGCGCGGCTGCAGGGTCAGGTCGTAGTTGGGCGCCAGGTTGAAGTAATACGGCACCGAGATATCGATGCCGCTTTTGCTGGTCAGGCCGTAGGTGGGCACCAGGAAGCCCGATTTGCGTTCTTTCTTGACCGGGAAGGTCAGGTAGGGCGAGGCCAGCAGCGGCACGTCCTTGAAATACAGCACGCCGTTGCGCGCCACGCCTTCGTTTTCGTCGAAATCCAGGTCGACGCTGTCGGCCTTGATGTACCACGACGGATTGGGACACGGGCAGCCGCTGTACTGCACGGTGGTCAGCCGCATTTGCGAACGGCTGAAAATCTCGGCCTTGTCGGCGCGGGCAAAGCCGCCGCTGGCACCGATCCAGAAGTCGGGCGATTCGATTTCGCCGCTGTCGGTGTCGATGTTGAACTGCGCGGCCGGGCCGGTTACCAGGGTGCCGTCGCGCATCAGGCGCGCGCTGCCCTGGATGTCGACCGCGCCGGTATCGCTGCCGTAGTCGATGCGGTCGCCCTTGACCACGCCGTCGATGCGGCGCACCTGGGCCGAACCGGTCAGGGTAAGGTTGGAATCCGGGTCGCCTTCCAGGCGGTCGGCTTCCATGAAGACCGGAATCTGGTCGTCGGGCAACTGGTGCACGCGCAGGCCGGGCGATTCGCGCAACTGGATCGACTCGCGCAGCGGGGGCTCGGCGTCGGCGAGAGGGACGGTCCCCTGGCTGCCTTGAGCGTGAGCGGCCCCGGCCAAGCTGACAGCAGAGAGGATCAACCACCGGACCATACGCACCGTGAATGCAAACCTTATCGACAAAAACACCCGCCCCGGCGCGAACGCGCATGGCGGCGGTGGTGGCCCGGGCACGGCACGCACAAACCGCGCTGCCGACGGGAACGACCCGGTATTATAGAGAAGCCGCGCGCCATCCTCGCCACCGGCGGCGCGCGCGGTTCGCAACCAAACCCTACCGCACTTTCGAGACGGCCCTCTTGAGCACTGACCACGATCCGCGCCTGGCCCAGGTACATGCCTGGCTGAACACCCTGCCCGCCAGCCTCGAGCTGGCGCCCGACACCCTGCGGCCCGCCTCCAGCGACGCCAGCTTCCGGCGCTATTTTCGCCTGGCCGCCGGCACCCGCACGCTAGTCGTGATGGACGCCCCGCCCCCGCACGAAGACGTCGGCCCGTTCCTGCACGTGGGCAACCTGCTGCGCCAGGCCGGCCTGAACGTGCCCCAGGTGCTGGCGCAAGACCCGGCCCAAGGCCTGCTGCTGCTATCCGACCTTGGGCGCGACACGTACTACCAGCGTATCCAGGATGGCCTGCCCGACGCCCAGTTGCAGTCCCTGTACCGCGAGGCCCTGGCAGCGCTGGTGCAGATGCAGCAGGCTCGCACCGACGGCTTGCCCGCCTACGACCGCGGGCGCCTGGCCGCCGAGCTGGAGCTGTTTCCCGAATGGTATGTGGCGCGGCACCATGGCGTGCAGCTGGACGACAAGACCGCGGCTGCACTGCGGCAGATTTTCGGGCTGCTGTCCGATGCCAACTCGGCGCAGCGGCCGGTGCTGGTACACCGCGACTTCCATTCGCCCAACCTGATGGTGTGCGACGCCCCCGCCTACGGCCCTAATCCGGGCATCCTGGACTTCCAGGACGCGCTGGCCGGCCCCCATACCTACGACCTGGCCTCGCTGGTGACCGATGCCCGCACCACCTGGGAAGAACCGCAGCAGTTGGACTGGGCGGTGCGCTACTGGGAAATGGCGCGCGCCGCCGGCCTGCCGGTCGACAGCGATTTCGCGGCCTTCCACCAGGCATACGAGTGGATGAGCCTGCAGCGCAACCTGCGCATCCTGGGTGTCTTCGCCCGCCTGCACCATCGCGACAGCAAGCCCGCCTACCTGGCGCACATGCCGCGCGTCCAGGGCTACGTGCGCCAGGTGGCGCAGCGCTATGGCGCGTTCAAGCCCCTGCTGCGGCTGCTCGACAAGTTGGACAACCGCGAAGTGCGCGCGGGGTACACCTTCTGATGCACGCCATGATCCTGGCCGCCGGGCGCGGCGAGCGCATGCGGCCCCTGACCGACCATACCCCCAAGCCGCTGCTGCCGGCCGGCGGCAAGCCGCTGATCGTTTGGCATATCGAACGCCTGGCCGCGGCCGGCATCCGCGACATCGTCGTCAACCACGCCTGGCTGGGGGAGCAACTGCCGGCCGCCCTGGGCGACGGCAGCCGCTACGGCGTGCGTATTGCCTATTCCGCCGAGCCCACCGCGCTGGAAACGGCCGGTGGCATCGCCCAGGCGCTGCCTTTGCTGGGCACGCAGCCATTCCTGGTGATCAACGGCGACATCTGGTGCGACTGGGACCCGGGCCACGCGGCCACCCAGGCCGACAGCCTGGATGCCGCGCAGGCCGACGCCTGGCTGCTACTGGTAGACAACCCCGAACATCACCCACAGGGCGATTTCAGCTTGTCGCCCGACGGCCGGGTCGGCGAAGGCGCCGGGCGCCTCACGTTCGCCGGCATCGGCTTGTACCGGCCTACTTTGTTCCATGGCCTGGCCGCCCGCACGGCCGCGCCGCTGGCACCGCTGCTGCGCCAGGCCATGGCACGCGACGCGGTGCTGGGCACCCACCACCATGGCGCCTGGACCGACGTGGGCACCCCGCAGCGGCTGGCCGCGCTGGATGCCCGCCTGGCCGCCCTGCCCCGAGCCTGAACAAGGTGTTTCCAAGCCGTACGTAGGCAACCAGACTTGTCTGTCGTAACCTGTATGGGCAGGCACGCGTTATTCTCTAGCGCTTTGGCCGGCCATCTGCCGGTAACACATGTCAACTACAGGGTTCTCGCATGGGGATGTTCGGACGCTCGCAACGGGCCGTTTTCAAACCGTCGGTCTACCAACCCGGCAAACGCACGCGCCGCATGCCGCGCTGGCTGGTATTGCTGCTGGTGGGCATAGGCCTGGGGGCAGGCGGGGTCTTGTTCCTGCAGGCCAATTACGGGCCGCAGCGCCTGACGGCC
>DASPIV010000628.1:0-7437 GCA_035628955.1 Bordetella sp. | reverse complement strand
GAGCGCATCGGCCGCGCCGTGGCAGGGTTCGGCGTGCCGGTGCTGGTGGTGCAGGAAGGCGGCTATTACATCGAAGGCCTGCAAGAAAACGCCGAAGCTTTCTTCGCCGGATTGGGGTAGGCCCACCCCCAAAGCGCTGCGCGTCTGCGGCGCCTAAGGCGCCGAGAACACCATGCAGACCGGGCTGCCTGTGGTCACCGACAGGCCCGTGGGCGACAGCGCGCCCGTTGCTGCGTCGACGCCGAACGCCACGATGCTGTCGCTATCTTCATTCAGGGCATACAGCATGCGGCCGCTGGGCGACAGCACCATGTAGCGCGGCGTGCGCCCGCCGCTGGGCCAGGCCCCGGCCCATGACAACAGGCCGCTGGCCGGGTCGATACGAAATGCGGCAATGCTGTCGTGGCCGCGGTTCGACACATACACATGGCGCCCATCGCGGTCTACCTCGATCTCGGCGCCACGGCTGTTGCCCGTGTACGTCGATGGCAGCGACGGCAGCACCTGCAGCGGCGCCAGCGCGCCACCGTCCCCATCGTACCGATACGTGGTGACAGTCGAATCCAGCTCATTGATGCAGTACGCATACGGCGCCGCCGGATGGAAGGCAATATGGCGCGGGCCGGCCGCCTCGCGGGCCAGCACGGGTTCCGATAAGCTCGGGCGCAACTGGCCGCCCGCGAAACGGAACGCGAAGATGCGGTCCAGGCCCTTGTCGGGTACCACCACATGCCGGCCGTCGGGCGAGAACGGGCAGGCATGCGGCTTGGCCTGTGTCTGCTCGACGCGGTGCGGCCCGATCGGCCCGGTTATCGACACCTGTTGCGATACCGGCCGCAGCGCCCCGTCGGCCCCGATCGGCAACACCACCAGGCTGGCGCCGATGTGGTTGCACACGATCAGATACTGCCCGCCGGGGTCGATGGCCAGGTGCACCGGATTCTTGCCCTGCGTGTCCTGGGTATTCAGCGGAGCCAGCTTGCCGCTGGCCCGGTCCACGGCAAACGCGCTGACGCGGGTAGTGTCGCCATGCACCGCGTACAGGCGGTCGCCCTGGGCATTGAGCGCCAGGAACGACGGATTCTCTTGGTCCGGCAGCAGTTGCACCCGCGTCAGGCCGCCCGTGTGCGAGTCCACCTGGAAAACGCTGATGCCCTCGCCCCGCGCGTTGCGCTCGCGCGTGGTGCGGCAGCCTACGTAGGCGTACATGTGGCAGTTCCTTCAACGCCGGCGCGGCGATCAGTTCTCGGCGGAAATATTGGCCTGGGTCACGATAGCCTGGTATTGCGTGCTTTCGTGCTGGATGAATTGCTTGAATTCAGCCACCGACATCGGCGCGGGTTCGCCGCCCTGCTCGCGCAGGCGTTGCGCCAACTGCGGGTCTTGCAGCGCGGCGCGCACCGCCTGGTTGATGCGGTCCAGCACGGCCTCGGGCGTATGGGCCGGCGCAAACAGGCCAAACCAGTTCTCCAGGCTGTACGCCCGCAGCGCCGGCGTTTCGGCAATGGCGGGGATATCCGGCGCAAAGCTGGCACGCTTGGCCGAAGTCACGGCCAACGGCCTGACCTTGCCCGCATCGATAAAGGCCTTGGCGGCCGCATAGCTGACGAAGGTCATGTCCACGCTGCCGCCCGCCACATCGGCCAACTGGCCCGAAGCGCCCTTGTACGGCACATGCACCATGTCGATGCCGGCTATCGATTGCAGCAGCGCCCCGTTCAAATGCTGCGGATTGCCCACGCCACTGGTGGCGTAGGTCAGCCTGCCCGGATGCGCCTTGGCTTGCGCCACCAGCCCGGCCACGTCGCCGGCCTTCACCGACGGCCCCACCACCAGCACGTTGGGCACGCGCGTCACCAAGGACACCGGCGCCAGGTCGCGGTCCGGCTGGTACAGCATGCGCGCTTTGTACACATACGCATTGATGGCCGTTTCGCCGGCCGAACCCAGCAGCAGGGTGTAGCCGTCGGGCGCGGCCTTGGTCACGAACTGCGCCCCCAGCATGCCGCTGGCGCCGGGCTTGTTCTCGACAATGATGCTTTGCTTGAGCGTGTCGCGCAGTTTCTCGGCCAGCAAGCGGGCCATGACGTCTACGCCGCCACCGGCCGAAAACGGCACGATGATGGTGATCGGACGGTTCGGATAGTCCTGCGCCACGGCCAGCGGAGCGTGGCTCAGGGCCGCCAGCAGAGCCCAGGGCGCCAGGGCGCGAAGTTTGCGGATAAAGGGCATGTCAGCCTCCTGTATTGGTCTGGTATTGACTAGAGTTATTCGCCAGCCAACCAAGCAACCGAAGGCCGTGCTTTTTTATATTGCATTTTATCGACTGAAAATGCAATAATGATTTCCATGCATTTCGCCCGCAACAGCCCGACTTTGCCCGCCACGCTTGCCGCGGGCGGGCGCACGTACTGCATCGTCGACCTGCCCGGCCCATTCGGCGCCGACTACTTTCGCCTGCCCGTCGTACTGCGGCTGCTGCTGGAAAACGCGCTGCGCAACATGCAGGGCCCCGAGCGCGACACGGCTGTGGGCGCCCTGCTCGGCTGGCTGGCCACCGGCACCAGCGAGGCCGAGATTGCCTTCCAGCCCGGCCGCGTGCTCATGCACGACACCACCAGCACCCCCGCCCTGGTGGATATTGCCGCCATGCGCGATGCCCTGGCCGAAGCCGGCGTCGACCCGGCCGTCCTTAATCCGCGCCTGCCCGTCGACGTATCGGTCGACCATTCGCTGGCGGTCGAGGCCTACGCCCGGCCCGACGCGGCCCGCCAGAACATCGGCCACGAGATCCGGCGCAACCAGGAACGCTACCGTTTCCTGCGCTGGGCCTCGCAGGCGCTGCACGGCGTGCACATCAACCCGCCGGGCACCGGCATCATGCACACCATCAATCTCGAGCAGCTGGCCACCGTCGTGTGCGTCGAGCAGCGCGGCGGCCAGCCCTGGGCCGTGCCCGACATGATGATAGGCACCGACAGTCACACTCCCATGATCAACGGCATCGGGGTGCTGGGCTGGGGCGTGGGCGGCCTGGAAGCGCAAACCGTCATGTTCGGCATGCCGACCCTGCTGCGCATTCCCGATGTCATCGGCGTGGAACTGACAGGGGCGCTGCGCCCCGGCGTACTGGCCACCGACCTGGCCTTGACCGTCACGCAGCGGCTGCGCGATATCGGCGTATCGGGCGAATTCGTCGAATTCTTCGGCCCCGGCGTCGCCACGCTATCGGCCGGCGAACGGGCGGTAGTGGCCAACATGGCGCCGGAATACGGCGCCACTACCGGCTATTTCCCGGTGGACGAACACACCCTGGCCTATTTGCGCCAAACCGGCCGCGGCGCCGATGCCATCGACCTGGTGCGCGCCTATCTGCAGCGCACCGGCCTGTGGTTCGACCCGGCCGCGCGCCCCCGCTACACGCGTACCTTGCCTGTCGCGCTGGACCAGATCGACATGCACGTGGCCGGCCCGCGCCGCCCACAAGACCTGCTGGGCTATCGCGGCGTGCCCGCCGCCTTGCGCAGCCGCGGAGGCCAGCCCGCCCGCACGCAGGCGTGCCTGCCGCGCTATCCCGTCGCCATTGCCGCCATCACCAGTTGCACCAACACCAGCGACCCGGCTCTGCTGATGGCCGCCGGGCTGGTAGCCCGCAAGGCACGCGCGCGCGGGCTGAAGGTGCCGCCATGGGTCAAGACCTCGCTCGCGCCAGGGTCGCCCGCGGCGGCCAGCTATCTGCGGCGCGCCGGCCTGGCCGACGACCTGTCCGCCGTGGGTTTCGATATCGTCGGCTATGGCTGCACGACCTGCATCGGTAATTCCGGCCCCTTGCCCGATGCCATCTCGCAGGCGGCGCAAGCCGGCGATATCCAACCCGTTGCCATGTTGTCGGGCAACCGCAACTTCCCTGGCCGCATCCACCCCGACCTGGAACTGGGCTTCCTGATGTCGCCGCCGCTGGTGGTGGCCTATGCGCTGGCCGGCGATGCCGAACGCGACCTGGGCGCCGAGCCCGTGGGCACGGGCGGCGATGGGCAGCCGGTCTCGCTGCAAGACCTCTGGCCCACGCGCGCGGAAGTCCAGTCCTGTCTGGCCGCCGGCCTGGACAGCGCCGATTTCCGGCGCGACTTCCAGATCGCCCTGGCCAACCCGCTTTGGCAAGCGCTGGCCGCGCCGTCCGCACCGCAATTTCCGTGGGACCCCGCATCCACCATCTTGCGCCGCCCGCCATTTGCCGCGGCGGATGCCGGCAGCCAGCTTGGCCACTACATCGCCCATCCCTTGCTGGTGCTGGGCGATGACATCACCACCGATCACATCTCGCCGGCCAGCGCCATCCCGCGCGACAGTCTGGTGGCCGACTTCCTGGTCGAGCGCGGCGACGACCGCGACGACCTGAATGTGTTCGCGTCGCGCCGCGGCAATTGGGAAGTGATGCTGCGCGCCGCCTTCCACAGCAAGACGCTGGTGAACCAGCTATGCCCCGGCGCGCCGGTGGCGCATACCTTGCATGCCCCGTCGGGCGACGTACTGCCCATCTGGGATGCCGCGCAACGCTATCGCGACGCGGGCGAAGCCGTGGTGCTGGTGGCCGGCGAACGCTACGGCACCGGGTCGTCGCGCGACTGGGCGGCCAAAGGCCAGCGGCTGCTGGATATCCGCGCGGTGCTGGCCCTGAGCTTCGAGCGCATCCACCGGTCGAACCTGATCGGCATGGGCATTCTGCCGCTGCGGCTGCCCGCCGGCATGGGGCCGGATGCCCTGCAATTGCAGCCGGGCGACCGCATCGAGATCGACGCCCCCGCCAGCGCCATCCGCCCGCGCTGCGATGTACCCGTGCGCATTCACCGCAAGAACGGCGCCACGCAGGCCTTTAGCGCCCGCGCCGCGATCGAGACGCAGCTCGATGCCGAGCTGCTGGCGGTGGGCGGCGTTATTCCGGCCATATTGCGCAACACCCTGGCCGCACAGACCAGTGTTGCGGCGGCGCCATGATTCTGGGCTACATTGCCGTTCATGACCCCGCAGAGACCCCTGGCCGCCCAGATCGTTGAGCTGATCCAAGCCGACGGCCTGGCCGTGGGCGCCCATTTGCCGGCGCAAATGCTGGCCGACCGCCTGCGCGTATCGCGTTCACCCATCAACGAAGCCCTGCGGCATCTGCACCACATAGGCGTGCTGGCACGCCAACGCAACCGCGGCTATTTCGTGGCCCGCGACGTGCCGCCCGGCAACGACGAGCTCACCACCGCGCTGGGCCTGCAGGCGCACGACGCGCTCACCGATGTGTACTTCCGCATCGCCGACGACCTGCTGCGTGGCGAACTACCCACCGCGTTCACCGAATCCCAGATGCGCCTCCGCTACGGGCTGACCGCCGCGCAACTGAACGCGGTACTGGGACGCATCGCCAACGAAGGCTGGGCCGAACGCCGGCCCGGATATGGCTGGGAATTCTCGGGCATGATGCGCACCCCCGACGCCTTGCTGCAGTCATACCGCCTGCGGCTGGCCCTGGAGCCCGCCGCGCTGCTCGAACCCGGCTATCGGCTGGACCCGGCCGTGCTGGCGCGCTGCCGCCAGGCCGAACTGCACCTGTTGGCGGGCGGCATAGAATCCGATACCGCCGACCAGTTGCACGATCGCGGCGTGCGCTTTCATGAGTCGCTGGTCGAAGCCTCGGGCAATCCGTTCTTCATCGACACGGTACGCCGCGTCAACCGCGTGCGCCGCCTGTTGTCGTACCGCTCGATGCGCGACCGCAAGCGTTACAGGCAGCACTGCGAACAGCACCTGCACGTGCTGGAACTGCTGGAACACGAACGCAACGAAGAGGCCTCGCGCGCATTGCACGAACACCTGCTATGCACGCTGCAGAACATCGGGCAGTTGAAAGACATGCTGCAGTCGGCGCCGCACGCCGCACGCCGCAGCCGCTAGGCCCCCGCCTGACGTTATGATGTCAGGCCCTGCCGCAAGGCGCAGGCCCAGTATCCCCCGCCGGCATTCTTTCCGGACAAGCCCATGGTCGACCCCGCGAACCTGCTTGCCATCGTCCTGATGGCCACCGTTACCTACCTGACCCGGATCGGCGGCTATATCCTGCTGCGCAAGCGCAGCCTCGGCCCGCGCGCGATGGCGGTGCTGGAAGCCGCGCCCGGCTGCGTACTGATCTCGGTCATCGCGCCGGCCTTCGTGTCCGACCAACCTTCCGACCTGGTCGCGCTGGCCCTTACCGTCATCGCCGCGACTCGCCTGCCGCTGCTGCCCACGGTCATCATCGGCGTAGGCAGCGCCGCGCTGCTGCGCCACCTGTACACCTGATGTCCCGCGCGCACCCCCGCCCAATGAACACCTCGACCACGCGCCGCGCCGCTACGCGCCATACTCCCGGCCAGGCCACCACCTGGACACAGTGCTGTGCCGGCGCCACCGCCAGCCTGCCCGTCCTGTTCGGCATCGTTCCCTTTGGCCTGGTGCTGGGCGCCCAGGCCGCGCAAAAAGGGCTGACACCAATCGAGGTGCCGCTCATGACCGGCTTGAACTTCGCCGGCGGTTCGGAATTCGCCGCCCTGGGCCTATGGAGTTCTCCGCCGCACTTCCTGCTGATCATGGCGGTGACCTTCCTGGTCAATAGCCGCATGCTGGTCATGGGGGCCGCCCTGACGCCTTTCCTGCATCACCTGCCCAAGCGCAAGGTACTGCCCGCGCTGTTCTTCATGACCGACGCCACTTGGGCCTTGTCCATGGCCGATACCCGGCGGCGCGCCGAACTCGGCGTGGGGCCCGCCTTCAGCCTGGCCTATTACATGGGCTCGTCGCTGGTGTTCTATGTGGCCTGGATCAGCTGTACGACATTGGGCGCGATCCTGGGCCCGCTGCTGGGCCAGCCCGAAGCCTACGGCCTGGACATGGCGCTTCCGGCCGTGTTCCTGGTAATGCTGCGCGGCATGTGGCGCGGCATGTGGCGCGGCCTGCGGCGCGCATGGCCATGGCTGGCCAGCCTGGTGGTGGCCGCCCTGACCAGCAAACTGCTGCCCGGCGCATGGTACGTGGCGGCGGGCGCGATGGCGGGCATTCTGGCTGCGTTGGCCTGGGCGCCCAGGCAGCCTGCGGCAAAGGCCTAGGGCCAGCGATGTCGCCCATCGATGCATGCCATCCGGTATACGGCGGCCATGTGTCAGACACCGCCGGCACCTACCATCAACGATCGATGAGCGCCGGATTCCAGGCGTGCACCTGCTGCGCCTGCTCTCCCAGCCCCGCGATACCCAGCCGCATCCGGTCGCCCGCCTCGAGATAGATCGGCGCGGGCTTCTGCCCCATGCCCACACCCGGCGGCGTGCCGGTCGTGATCAGGTCGCCCGGATAAAGCGTCATGAAGCGGCTGATATAACTGACCAGGTGCGCCACGCCAAAGACCATCGTCCGGGTACT
>DASPIV010000627.1:0-11906 GCA_035628955.1 Bordetella sp. | reverse complement strand
TCACAATGACCCAGGCAGGTACCCGCGCCGCGCTCGCCCAGGACGACCCGCTCGATCACGAGGTGCCGGCACCGCGCAAACGCACCTCGCTCAGTTCGTCGGCCATCTACGAACGCATCAAGAATATGGCCGCCACCTATGAATTCAAGCCCGGCGAGCGCATCAACGAGATCGAATTGTCCAAGCGGCTGGAAGTCAGCCGCACACCCCTGCGCGAAGTACTGAACCAGCTCATGGTCGAGGGATTTCTGGAACGCACTGCCAACAAGGGGTTTACCAGCCGGCCGCTGGACGCCAAACAGGTCTTTGACTTGTACGAATATAGACTGGGGCTGGAAACCGCCATCGCACGGCTGGCCTGCAAACGCGCCACCGATGAGGAAATCGATGAACTTGCGATGGCCACCCTGCACGACACCTCGATACCCGACGATACGGATTCGGCCGAGCTGCTTGCCCTGGATGAAGATTTCCATATGCGGCTGGCACGCCTGAGCCGCAACGAAGAATTCGTACGGGGGCTGGCCAATGTCAATGCCCGTATCCAGTACGTGCGCTGGATCGACATGCGCAATGGAAGGCGGCCCTACACCCAGGCCGAGCACATCAGCATTATCGAAGCCTTGAAAGCGCGCGATGAAGCCGCGCTGGTGACCTTGCTGGAATCGCACATCGCTCGACGCCAGGACCAGATCACCGAAGTCATCAAGCTGGGCTATTCCGAAATCTACACCCGCAGCAAACTGTGAGCTCCCCATGATCGAGATCGAAGCCACGATTTCCTGGTTGCGCCAAACACACGAAGCATTCACCGACCAGCGCTACAGCCGTGCGCACACCTGGCATTTCGACGGCGGCGCCGACGTGGCCGCGTCGTCTTCGCCCCATATCGTTCCGCTGCCGTACTCAGTGGCTGCCCATGTCGATCCGGAAGAGGCCTATGTAGCCTCGTTGTCCAGTTGCCACATGCTGGTGTTCCTGGCCGTTGCCGCCAAGCGCGGCTACGCCGTCGACAGCTACCGCGACCGCGCGCAAGGGGTAATGGAAAAGAATCCACAAGGTCGGCTGCACATCAGCCGTGTCACTCTGCATCCGCGCGTGGCCTATCGCGGTACGGTGCCGGACGCGGCCACCGAGCACGCGCTGCACCACGAAGCGCACGAGCAGTGCTTTATCGCCAACTCGGTGCGCACCGTCATCGATACCCTGATCGAACACTGAACGCCGCACCGCGACGCCCAGGGGGTCACGCCGCGGCCAGCGTATTCGGCACGGCCTCGCCCGCCAGCCAGGCCAGCAGGTTGCGCTGCACGCCCCGCGCGAATTCGCGATATACCGGTGCGCTGACGAAGCCATAGTGCGGCGTCAACAGCACATTGGGCAATGACAGCAGGGGATGCCCGGCAGGCAGCGGTTCGGTATCGTACACATCAAAGGCGCCGAAGCCCGGACGCCCTGCCCGCAGGGCCTGCACGACGGCGTCCATGTCGACCAGTTCGGCGCGCGACGTATTCACCAGCAAGCTGTCGGCGCGCATCAGCGCCAGGCGTTCGCGGTTGAGCAGGCCGCGCGTGCCATCGGCCGGCACCAAGTGCAGGCTGACCACGCGCGACGTGGACAACAGGTCTTCCAGCGCGACCGCTTGCGCGCCATGCCCGGCGGCCCGTTCCGCCGTCATGTGCGGGCTCCAGGCCACGACGTCCATGCCCAATGCCTTGCCGACCGCGGCCACCCGCGCGCCGATCTGCCCCAGGCCGACCAGGCCCAGGCGCTCGCCCTGCAGCACGGCGGGCAGCGACGGCATGGCGTCCATATCGCGCCACTGCGGGCGGGCCGGCGTCAGCGCGATCGATGGCAAGTGCCGCGCCGCCGCCAGGATCAGGGCCCAGGTCATCTCGCAGGTGCTGGCCTTGGACGGCCCCCAATCGGTATGGCTGACCTGGATACCCAGGTCGGCCGCCGCCCGCAGGTCCAGCTTCTTGTTGCGCGTGCCGGTAAACACAATATGGCGCAGGCTCGGCAACTGTCGCATCAGCTCCGCGGTCATGGGCGTGCGGTCGCGCATCAGCACCACGCAAGTGGCTGCCCGCAACGCGTCCAGCAAGCCGGCGCCCGTCAGCGCCTGGGCATGGATGTCGAGTTCGGCCTGCCGCCCGATGGCGGACCAGTCCACCAAGGTACGCAGGCCGTTCTCCCAATCGTCGAGCACGACGACGCGTGGCTTGCCACTCATGCCGCGTCGCCCGTGCGGGCCAGCCTGGCCACCTGCCCGGCGTCGGCGGCCTGGCCCATTTTCCAGCAAGCGGCGATCAGTTGCCGGGCCTGGCCGGCGCCCAGGATGGCATTGGCCATGCCTAGGAACTTGGCTTCCAGGTCAGCATCGGTCATGGGGTGCTGCAGCGAACCGATGGCGTGCTCGACATGCACCCGCACTGCACGGCCATCGGTCAATATCGCCTCGGCGATCACGCTGGCCTCGCCGATGGTGTCATCGATGGTGGCCTGCACTTTGCGGCGCACCTCGACCACATCGGGCCGGTTGACGATGTCGTCGGCGTACTCGTCTTCGGACGCACGCCCGAAGATCAGTCCGGCGGCGCAGCCGTGGTAGACGCTGAACTTGCCCTGCAGGCCGTCTGCCGGTTCTTTCTTGCCGGTCAATTCCAGCACCAGCGAATGCACCTTCAGATCGATGCGTTCCAGGTTCTGCGGCGTCACACCCTGTTGGCGCAACTGTACGCATGCGTCGATGCTGGGGTGGATGACGATGCCGCACGCAAACGGCTTGTAGGCGTTGAACGAAATCTCGAAACGCCGGCCCAGTTCGTCGGTGATTTCGTTCCAGTCGTATTTGGTCGAGACCACTTGCGCAAAGCCGCGCGGCGCCTCGATGGCGCGCGGGCTGGCGGTAAAGCCGGAACGCGCCAGCAAGGCCGACATCAGGCCGGCCTGCGCCGCCGCCCCCGGATGAAACGGCTTGGTCATGGTGCCGAACTGTTCGCGCAGGCCCACCGGCTGCGAGGCCGCGATGCCCAGCGCCATGGTGGTTTGCTGCACGTCCAGGCCCAGCAGCCGCGCGCAGGCGGCTGCCGCGCCCAGCCCACCGGTCGTGCCGGTGATATGCCAGCCACGATCGTAGTGGTGGGGATAGATCGTGTTGCCCACGCGGCACGAGACATCGATGCCCAGCACGATGGCATCGATGATCTGGCGGCCGCTGGCACCGATATGTTCGGCCAGGGCCAGCACGGCCGAGCACACCGGGCCGGCCGGATGGATGATGGTTTTCAGGTGCGTATCGTCGAAATCGAAGGTATGCGAGGTAATGCCGTTGATCAGCGCCGCACTGCCGATATCGACACGTTCAGCCCGGCCCAGCACTGTCGCCTGGGGCGCGGGCTGCAAGGTCTGCACCGCCTGCAGCGCCGCATCGGCGGCTTCGTGGCGCGCCGCGCCCACGGCGCAGCCCAGCCAGTTCATGAAAGTGCGGTGGGCCTCGTGCTCGACCTCATCGCTCCAGCCGCGGGACGGATGATTGACGACATATTCGGCCAGGATGCGGGTAACGGGCGGGGCGTTGCGGTCGGCATCGACCTGAGTATTCAAAGCCATGAGTGTTTCTGCGTCTCAAAAAATGGAAAGGAAAAAAATCAGGCGTCGAGCCGGATGTTCTGTTCTTTGGCCAGGCGGGTCCAGCGTTCGAGGTCGCGTTGGGCGTAATCGGCGAACTGGGCAGCGCTCATGGGCATGGGATCGATGGCCTCGATGTCCAGTTGCTTGCCCAGCGCGGGGTTGGCCAGTGCCTTGTTCAGGGTCTCGTTCAGCACCCGCACCACGCCCGCATCCATGCCCGCCGGGCCCGACACGCCATACCACTGCAGCACGTCGTCAAAGCCCGCGATACCCAGTTCCTTGAAAGTGGGCACATCGGGGAAACGCGGGTTGCGGTGTTCGCCGGTCAGCGCCAGGGCCCGCACCGTGCCGGACCGCAGGTGCGGTACCGCGGCGGCCAGGCCGGGAAACATGGCCTGGGTCTGTTGGGAGATCAGGTCGGTGAACGCGGGCGAAATGCCTTTGTACGCAATGTGCACCATCTTCGTGCCCGCGTGCTGCTGCATCAGTTCCATCAGCAGGTGGGTCAGCGAACCGGCGCCGGCCGAGCCGTAGTTCATCGTATCGCCCTGCTTCTTGGCATAGGCCACGAATTCCTGGAAGTTCTTCACCGGCAGCTTGGCGTTGACCACCAGCACATTGGGTGTGCCGCCGATCATGCCCACCTGCGTGAAGTCGCGTACCGGGTCATAGGGCACTTTGCGCGTGGCCGGGCTGGTGGCCAGCGTGGCCACATAGCCCTGCATCAGCGTGTAGCCGTCGGGTTCGGCGCGCATGGCGCGCTGGCACGCAATGACGCCGCCGCCGCCGCCCTGGTTCTCGACGATGAAGGTGGCGCCCAGCGCCTCGGCCCAGGCATTGGTCACGGTCCGGCCCACATAGTCGCTGCCGCCGCCCGGCGCCACGGGAACAATGTAAGTGATGGGGCGCTGCGGGTAGCCCGAGCGCCCGAACGAAACACCAGGCAGGGCGATAGCGGCGGCCCCCACCAGCAGAAATGAACGGCGATGCATGCGTGTCTCCTCCGTTGGACGGATGTGATGGAAACCGCGGCGGCCGGTAATCGTCGCGCCTCGGTTTCGTATAATTGTATACGATTATACGAATGGCACGACCGCAATCGAGCGTCTGCATAGTTCCTGCGCGGCTTGGCCTGCGCCTATACGGTTTACCGCGACCCAAAGAAAAAGGGCCTCGCAATGGAGACCCTTTTAAATTTGGTGCGCCCGGCAGGATTCGAACCCACGACCCCTTGGTTCGTAGCCAAGTACTCTATCCAACTGAGCTACGGGCGCTGGTAAAGAGGCGAAATTATAGCCGAAAAATCCTATTTGTCCAGCCTGGTTTCGGTGCCACCCATTTGCGGACTCAGGACCAGCCCGGCCGGACGCGGTTTCTTGCGTTCGATATCGGGCAGCAGGAATGCCACGATACCCAACAGCGGCAAATAGGCGCACACCTGGTACACGTAGGCAATGCTGGTCACGTCGGCCAAGTGGCCCAGCGCCGCCGCGCCCAGGCCGCCCATGCCGAAGGCAAAGCCGAAGAACAGGCCCGCGATCATGCCCACCTTGCCGGGCACCAGTTCCTGCGCATACACCACGATGGCCGAGAACGCCGACGCCAGCACCACCCCTATCACCACCACCAGCACGCCCGTCCAGAACAGGTTGGCATGCGGCAGCATCAGCGTGAACGGGGCCACGCCCAGGATGGACACCCAGATCACGATCTTGCGTCCGATGCGGTCGCCCACCGGGCCGCCCGCTACGGTGCCGAACGCCACGGCCGCCAGGAACAGGAACAAGTACAGCTGCGCCGATCGCACCGGCAGGTCGAACTTGTCCATCAGGTAAAAGGTGAAATAACTGTTCAGGCTGGCCAGGTAGAAGTACTTGGAGAAAATCAGCACGCCCAGGATGCTCAGGGCCCACACCACCTTGGCCCGGCTTGGCGCATCGGCATCGCCGGCGGCGCGGGGCCTGGATTTGAGCAGCGCGCGGTTGGCACCATACCAGCGGCCGATTCCCACCAGGACGACGATGCCGAACAAGGCCGCCAGCGAGAACCAGGCCACACTGGTCTGCCCGTGCGGAATGATGAACAGCGCCGCCGCCAGCGGCCCCAGGGCCGAACCCACGTTGCCGCCCACCTGAAAGAGCGATTGCGCCAGGCCGTGGCGCCCGCCCGAGGCCATGCGCGCCACGCGCGACGATTCGGGATGGAATATCGACGACCCGGTACCCACCAGCGCCGCCGCCACCAGCAGGTATGGCAGCGAAGGCGCGAAGGCCAGCAGCAACAGGCCCACCAGCGTGAACCCCATGCCGATCGGCAGCGAATACGTGGTCGGCCGCTTATCGGTGTACAGGCCTATCCAGGGCTGCAGCAGCGACGCGGCAATCTGGTAGGTCAAGGTGATCAGGCCGATCTGGGCGAAGCTGAGGCTGAACGAATCCTTCAGCATGGGATAGATGGCCAACAAGATCGACTGGATCATGTCGTTCATCATGTGGGCCACGCTGATGGCGCCCAGTACTTTGAAAGCCGTGGAAGAAGCGGCAGCCGGCGCCGGGCCGGCAGAAGGTGTGGAAGTCATGGCGTAGCAGCTGAAATCGAATCGTCAAGCGAAGCCAGGCGCGCCGTGGCGCGCGAAGCAATCAGTGTATAAATGGCCGGAAGCGCGAAAGTGCCAATTTTCGTCGCCAAAATGACATAACCGCCTGGTTTCAGCCCGCCCATGCTACGCCGCCCGATCTTGCCCACCGACCCCATGCGCAGCCGCGTTGCCGACGACTACCAGCATGTGCCGCGCCTGGTCACGGCCATGGCCAAGGACTTCGTGCCCAGCGATACCACCGGTCCGCACAGCCATCCGCGCGGCCAGCTCGTATACGCCATTGAAGGCGTGATGCGGGTCAGCACTCCCGACGGATTCTGGACCTTGCCGCCGTTGCGCGCGCTCTGGGTGCCGCCCGGCACCATCCATGGCATCCAGATGGTGGGCAAAGTGTCGATGCGCACCTTGTATGTCCATGCCAACGTGGCCGGTGCGCTGTGGGACCGCTGCCAGGTGATCGAGGTATCGGGCCTGCTGCGCGAGCTGATCCTGGCGCTGGCGGCCGAGCCCATCGAATACGCCCTGGATGGGCGCGGCGGGCAGATCGCCGCATTGTTGCTGACCGAACTGCAGGCCGCTCCGGTAATCCCCATTCAGATTCCGTGGCCGCAAGACCGCCGCCTGCAGACCGTGTGCCGGGCCATCCTGGCCCAGCCCAGCCTGACCCGCACCGTGCAGGATTGGGGCGACGAAGTGGGCGCCAGCGACCGTACCCTGATCCGCCTGTTCCAGGCCGAACTGGGCCTGAACTACCGGCAGTGGGTGCAGCAGGTACGGCTGGCCGATGCGCTGCGCAGGCTGGCGCTGGGCCAGCCCGTGGCGCGGGTGGCCGCCGAGTTGGGCTACCGCAGCCCCAGCGCGTTCAGCGCCATGTTCAGGCGGGCGCTGGGCAAGCCGCCGCAGGCTTATTTGCGCGAAGCCTGAGATAGCGCCGGTTGCGGCCGGCGCCGGTTCTTAATATTGATATATCTAGATTTATAGATATATAATTCGAGAAAATTCGATCCACACCCCTGCCCGCATGGACATCGATCTCATCATCAAGGCACTGGCCAACCCGGTGCGCCGCGACATTCTGCAATGGCTCAAAGAGCCCGAGAAGCATTTCTCTACCCAGGAACATCCGCTGGAAGTCGGCGTATGCGCCGGCCAGTTCGAACGCTGCGGCCTGTCCCAGTCGACCATGTCCACGCACCTGGCGGTATTGCAGCGCGCCGACCTGGTCACCACGCGCCGCATCGGCCAGTGGATTTTCTACAAGCGCAACGAAGCCACCATCTCGGCTTTCGTACGCACGCTAGGCCAGGAACTCTAGCCCCTTCCCTCTATCTACACACGCAACACCTACACCATGCCTTCGTTATTCGACCCCATCGCCGCCGGCGACCTGCAATTGTCCAACCGCATCGTCATGGCGCCCCTGACTCGCAACCGCGCGCCCGGCGCCGTGCCCACCGACCTGATGGCCACCTATTACACGCAGCGCGCCACGGCTGGCCTGATCATTACCGAAGCCACCGCCATCACCCACCAGGGCCAGGGCTACGCCCAGGTTCCCGGCCTGTACTCGCCCGAACAATTGGCGGGCTGGAAGCGCATTGTCGATTCCGTACACGCCGCCGGCGGCAGGATCGTGGTGCAGTTGTGGCACGTGGGCCGCATCTCGCATCACTCGCTGCAGCCCGGCAACGGCGCGCCGGTAGCCCCGTCGGCTGTACGCGCCAACGCCAAGACGTACCTGGTGCACGACGACGGCACCGGCGAATTCGTGCCCACGTCCGAGCCCCGCGCACTGCAAGAAAACGAACTGCCCGGCATCGTCGAGGACTATCGCCGCGCGGCGCGCGCCGCCATCGAGACCGGCTTCGACGGCGTGGAAGTCCATGCCGCCAACGGCTATCTGCTCGACCAGTTCCTGCGCTCGGGCAGCAATCTGCGCACCGACGCCTACGGCGGCAGCATCGAAAACCGCGCCCGCCTGCTGGTGCAGGTTATGGATGCCATCACGGACGAGATCGGCGCCGGCCGCACCGGCATCCGCATCTCGCCGGTAACGCCGGCCAATGACGCCAGCGACCCGCATCCCCAGCCGCTGTTCGATTATGTCGTGCGCAAGCTGGCCGGCTATGGCCTGGCCTACGTGCACATCATCGAGGGCGCCACGGGCGGCCCGCGCGATTTCCAGCAAGGCGACCAGCCGTTCGACTATGCCGCGCTGCGCCAGGCCTACCACCAGGCCGGCGGCCAAGGGGCCTGGATGGCCAACAACGCCTACGACCTGAGCCTGGCCGCACGCGCGGTCGAGTCAGGCCAGGCCGACCTGGTCGCCTTTGGCAAGCCATTCATCGGCAACCCCGATCTGGTGCGCCGCCTGCGTGAACAAGCGCCCTTGAACCAAGCCGACAAGGCCACGTTCTATGGCGGCGGCGCGCAAGGCTATATCGACTACCCGGCGCTGGCCTGATCGCACTGTGCCGGGCCGTGCTCCCTGCGGCCCGGCATCGGCGGCATGCTGGCAATATAGTTGCTAAAATCAACAATATAGGCAAGAATGGCAGCCTGAATCATCCATCCGCCCCACGCCTGCCATGCTCCAGACACGCCTGACCCGCCTGCTCGGTATCCGCTACCCCATCATCCAGGGGGGCATGAGCTGGGCCTCGTCCAACGCCGCACTGGCGCAGGCGGTATCGCGCGCGGGCGGCCTGGGCACTATCGCGTCCGGGCCCATGTACCCCGACGACCTGCTGGCCGCCATCCAGGCGGTGCGCGCCGGCACCGACGCGCCATTCGCGGTCAATATCCCGCTGTACAACAAACGCGCGCAAGAACACATGGACATCGCCGTAGCGCAACGCGTGCCGGTCATCATTGCGTCGCAGGGCGGGCCGCAGAAACACTTGGCCCGCGTTCGCGACGCGGGCATCAAGTGGCTGCAAGTGATTGCCAGCCCGATGCATGCGCAAAAGGCACAGGCGGCCGGCGTGGATGGCGTCATTGCGGTGGGCCTGGAAGCCGGCGGCCATCCCGGCCCCGACGAAATCGGCACGTTGGTGCTGGCACGCGCGGTAGCGCGCGCCGTGGATATCCCGTTCGCCATCGCAGGCGGCATCGCCGATGGCGCGGGCCTGGCCGCGGCGCTGTGCCTGGGCGCCGATGGCGCTCAGTTGGGTACCCGTTTCCTGCTGACCCCCGAAGCCGGCCTGCACCCGGCCTATAAGCAAGCCGTGCTGGCCGCGGGCGTGGCCGACACCACATTGGTCGGGCGCGGGCGCTCGCCGGTGCGCATGCTGCGCAATACCTTCGCGCGCGAATATGCGGCCATCGAACGCGCCGGCGCTTCCGACGCTGAACTGGATGCGTTGTTTGCGGGACGCTCGTTGAAGCAGTCCGCCAAGGACGGCGACGTGGAAGCAGGCAAGGTCGAGGCCGGACAAAGCGCCGGCCTGATCGATGCCCTGACGCCAGCCGGCGACGTGGTCGCCGAATTGGTGCGCGAAGCGCGCCAGGTACTGGCGCGCGGCTCGGAACTGCTGGCAGCCTGACGCGTCCGGCGGGCCGGCCGGGGTGCCGGCCCTGGCCGCGTCATTGTTTGACCAGCCCCGCCCCTTTGACCAATCCGGTCAGCACCTGCTGGTCTTTATGCACGAAATCCGTGGCTTGCTGCGGCGTCATGCTCCATAGCTCGACCCCTTGCGAGGCCATCTGCTTGCGATAGGCCGCATCCTGGTTCACCGCGTTGACCGCCTTGTTCAAGCGCTCGATGACGGCATCGGGCGTGCCCGCCGGCGCCGCCAGGCTGTACCACGACGCCGACTCGGCATTCTTGATGCCTGCCTCGGCCATGGTGGGCACACCCGGCAGCAGCGGCGAACGCGCTTTGGCGGCATACGCCAGCGGCACCAGGCGGCCGTCCTTGATGAACTGCAGGCTGGCCGCCAGATTCAGCACGGCCATGTCCACTTGGCCGCCCACCAGGTCGTTGATGGCCGGAGCCGCCCCTTTGTACGGAATGTGCACGAGTTCGATGCCGGCTTGCTGGCGGAACAACTCGGCGCCCAGGTGCGGCGAACTGCCCGGCCCGGCCGAACCATAGTTGAGCTTGCCCGGATTCTTGCGTGCCAGCGCGATCAATTCTTCCACGGACTTCACCCCCAGCTTGGGATGCGCCACCAGCATATTGGGCTGGTTGCCCACGATGCCGATAAAGCGGAAATCCTTGATCCCGTCGTACGGCGTGTGTTGCATCAGGGGCGTAACGATGTGCGCGGCCGCGGTGCCCAGCAACAGCGTATAGCCATCGGGCTTGGCGCGCGCCACGATTTGCGTGCCGATGGCGGCGCCGCCGCCGCCCTTGTTCTCTACCACCACGGGCTGGCCCAATTGCTTTTCCAGTTCGCGCGCCAGCGCACGCCCCAGCGTATCGGCCGGACCGCCCGCCGCATACGGATTGACCAGCGTGATGGGCTGGGACGGATACGGCTGCGCCGCCAGGACGGCCGCGCACATGGTGAACGCCGCGGTCGCTACGATGAACTTCCTGATCGCTTGCATGGTGTGTCTCCTTGTTTTTACGGGAATGCAGCGCCGGCGGCCGGTCTGGCCCCGGCGCATGTCATATCGCGCCCTTTTCGCGCAGGGCCGCTATCGCCTGCTCATCCAGACCCAGGCGTTCACTGAGCACTTGCTGCGTGTGCTCCCCCAACAGCGGCGGCCGGCCCAGGCTGGGATCGTCGTAGCCATCGAACTTGAACGGCACCGGCACGGCCCCAAACCGCCCCAACTGGGGATGCTCGTACTCGGTGACCATGCCGCGCGCGCGTACATGGGCATCGGCCAGGATCT
Source organism: Bordetella sp. (assembly GCA_035628955.1). GTDB lineage: Bacteria > Pseudomonadota > Gammaproteobacteria > Burkholderiales > Burkholderiaceae_B > Bordetella_A. The sequence continues at coordinate 829 of DASPIV010000627.1, read as the reverse complement.
CGTCGACCGACAGGATCGGGCCCGCCGGCACGCCGGCCGCATCGCAGCGCGCGCACAGCTCGTCGCGGTCCAGCGTGGCGATGGCGGCCGCCAGTCCTTGCATGACCTCGTCGCGGCGCGCCACACGCGCGGCATTGCGGGCCAGTACCGGATCGTCGCGCCAGTCGGCCAGGCCCAGCAGCTCGCACAAGGGCTGCCAGTGCTGGTCGCTGCCGGTGATCTGCACCCATTTGCCGTCGCGGCACTCGAAAGCTGCCGAGGGCACGCGCCCCGGATGCTCGGTACCGAGGCGTTGCGGTACTTCGCCCAGGGCAAAATAGCGCGCCGCCGCCAGCGACAGCAGGCCTACCTGGCCATCGAGCATCGAAAAATCCAGGTGGCAGCCCCGGCCCGTGCGTTCACGGCCCAGCAGCGTGGCCAGGATACCGATGGCCACCCACAGGCCGGAGCTCAGGTCGGCCACCGGCAGGCCCGGCTTGACCGGTCCGCCGCCGCGCTCGCCCGTCAGGCTCATGATGCCGCCCATGGCCTGGAACACCGTGTCGTAGCCCTTGCGCCCCGCGTAGGGGCCGGTCAGCCCGAAGCCGGTGCACGAGCAATAGACCAGGTCGGGATTGCCCGGCGCAATGTGCTCGCGGTCCAGGCCGTACTTGCGCAAGGTCCCCACCGGAAAATTCTCGACCACCACGTCGGCCTGTTCGGCCAATTGGCGGATCAAGGCCTGGCCCTCGGGATGCCTGAAATTCACCGTGATCGACTGTTTGCTGCGGTTGAACGCCAGGTAGTAGGCCGATTCGGTGCCATGCGGCCCCTGCACGCGCGGCTCGAA
>DASPIV010000626.1:0-5849 GCA_035628955.1 Bordetella sp. | reverse complement strand
CGTGCTCCGCACTCCGGTATTCGCCCTTGGGGCGGCCCGGCGGGCTCATGCTGCCGACGGCGTGAAGTCGCGCGCGTGCGACTGGGCGCGCGGATCCAGCTTGCAGTGCAGGATGGCGGGCTTGCCCGAGGCCAGCGCGCGCTCGAATGCGGGCGCGAAGTCTTCGGTGCATTCGACACGCTCGCCGTGGCCGCCGAACGCCACCGCCATGGCGGCGAAGTCGGGGTTGCGCAATTGTGTGCCGACCACCCGGCCGGGGTAGTCGCGTTCCTGGTGCATGCGGATGGTGCCGTACTGGCTGTTGTCGAGCACGATGACGATGATGGCGGCCTGGTACTGCACCGCCGTGGCGAATTCCTGGCCATTCATCAGAAAGCAGCCGTCGCCCGCGAAAGCCAGCACCGGGCGTTGCGGGAATTGCAGCTTGGCCAGCACGGCGGCCGGCACGCCATAGCCCATGGACCCGCTGGTGGGGGCCAACTGGGTGCCATAGGTATGGAAGCGATGATGGCGGTGCAGCCAGCCGGCATAGTTGCCGGCGCCGTTGCAGACCATGGCATCGCGCGGCAGGCGCTCGCGCAGCCAGGCCAGGACCTGGCCGTACTGGAAGTCGCCCGGCAGCGTGCGCGGCGTTTCGGTCCAGTCCAGGTAGTCGGCGTGCGCCTGGTCGGCGCTGCCTTGCCAGGCCGGCGCTTGCGGCAAGGCCACTTGCGCCAGCGCGGCGCTGAAGGCGCGCGGCCCGGCATGGATGGCCAGTTCGGGCTGATACACGCGGCCCAGTTCTTCGGCGCCGGGATGCACGTGCACCAGCTTCTGGCGCGGCACCGGGATGTCGAGCAGGGTGTACGAAGACGACGGCATTTCCGACAGCCGGCCACCTACCAGCAATATCAGGTCGGCCTCGGCGACGCGCGCCTTAAGGCGCGCGTCGGGGCCGATGCCCAGGTCGCCCGCATAGCAGGGATGGTCGGCCGGAAACAACGACGTGCGGCGAAACGAAGTGGCCACCGGCAGGCCGGCGCGTTGCGCGAATTCAGCGAATTGCCGGCACGCGGTATCGTCCCAACCCGAGCCGCCCAGCACGGCGATGGGCTTGCGCGCTTGCGCCAGCAGGCCCTGCAACGCCTGCAGGTCGGCCGGCGCGGGCCAGGCCTGGGCCGGTTCGATGCGCGGCGCGTCGGCCACCGCGCAAGTGTCGACCAGCATGTCTTCGGGCAGCGCGATGACCACGGGCCCGGGGCGGCCCTGCATGGACACGCGGTAAGCGCGCGCCACCAGTTCGGGAATGCGGTCGGCGTGGTCGATTTCCACCACCCATTTGGCCAGGCTGCCGAACATGGCGCGGTAGTCCACTTCCTGGAAGGCCTCGCGCTCGCGCATCGAGCGGTCTACCTGGCCGATGAACAGCAGCATGGGGGTCGAGTCCTGCATGGCGATGTGCACACCGTGGCAGGCATTGGTGGCGCCGGGCCCGCGCGTGACGAAGCACACGCCGGGCCGGCCGGTCAGTTTGCCATAGGCCTCGGCCATCATGGCCGCGCCGCCCTCGTTGCGGCAGATGACGACATCGACGCCGCTTTCATGCAGCGCATCGAGCGCTGCAAGATAGCTTTCGCCGGGCACGCAGGTAACGCGTTCGACGCCTTGGCAGCGCAATTGATCGATCAGGATTTGCCCGCCCGTGCGGACTGGAAGGCCAGTGGTCATGGAGCTGTGTCTCGACTGGAAAAGAGGGCCGCCCTGAGTGGCGTCCCGATCGGCAAAAGCATAACACTTGACTGTATACAAAACAATATTCATCATATGTAGACAGTTTGGTGTGCAAAATAGCGCCAGGCTGTGGCGCCGACCAGGCGTACGCCAACAATCATTCAAGGGGTTGATAGATGAAGCGCAGAGAGATGTTGGGCCACACTGCCCTGTTGGGCGCAGTCGCAGCAGCCACCGCGGGCGTGCCCGCGCGGGCGTCGGCCCAGGCCGCGCCGGCTGGCGATTCCACGCTGGACCGCGTACGCAAGACCGGCGTGCTGCGCATGGGTGTCATCGTGGGGCAGGCGCCGTACTTCACCAAAAACCTGACTGAAGGCACCTGGTCGGGCGCCTGCCTGAGCATGGCCGCCGACATCGCGCAAAAGCTCAACGCCAAGGTCCAGACGGTGGAAACCACCTGGGGCAACCAGATACTGGACCTGCAGTCGAACAAGATCGACCTGGCTTTCGCGGTCAACCCCACGCCCGAGCGCGCGCTGATGGTGGATTTCGCCACCCCCATCCTGGTGCACTCGTTCACCGCCGTCACCCGCAAGGGCTTTCCCAAGCCCGCCACCTGGCAAGACTTGAACAAGCCCGAGGTGCGCATCTCGGTCGATATGGGATCCTCGCACGAATTGATCGCGCGCCGCTACGCCCCGCGCGCCAACATCCTGGCCTTCAAGACCCGCGACGAAGCGGTGCTGGCGGTGGCCACCGGCCGCGCCGACTGCAATGTGGTGCTGGCCATCCTGGCGCTGCCCATGCTGAAAAAGAATCCGGCGCTGGCCGAGATCGCCATTCCCCAGCCTATCCTGACGCTGCCCACCAATATCGCGGTGCGCCAGGAAACCGACAAGCGCTGGCGCGATTTCCTGAGCGTGTGGGCCGACTACAACCGCTCCATGGGGCAGACCCGCGAATGGTTCCTGCAGGGGCTGGCCGAACTCGACGTCCAGGAAGACGACATCCCGTCCGAAGTGCAGTTCTGAGCGGGCCGCGGTCATGAATTACGCATGGGACTTCGCGGCGCTGACCCCTTATGCCGGCCTGCTGTGGCAGGGCCTGTGGATCACCATCGTCTTTACGGTGACCACGGCGCTGGCCGGGCTGGCCATCGGGCTGGTGGCCGGCGTGCTGCGCACCAATGCGCCGCGCTGGATCAATGTGCCGGTGGTGGCGTACATCGAGATTTTTCGCTGCACGCCGTTGCTGGTGCAATTGGTCTGGATGTATTACGCGCTGCCGGTGTTGATCCAGGTCGAGATGTCGCCCGGCATGGCGTGCTTCCTGACCCTGTCGCTGTATGGCGGGGCGTTCTACGCCGAGATCTTCCGCGGTGGCATCGAGGCCGTCGAACGCGGCCAATGGGAGGCCGGCAGGGCGCTGGGCATGCGGCGCGGCCGCATTTTCCGGCGCCTGATCCTGCCGCAGGCGGTGCGGGTGATGATTCCCTCGTTCATCAACCAAACAGTGCTGCAATTGAAGAACACCTCGCTGGTGTCCACGGTGGCGGTCGGCGACCTGCTGTACCAGGGCTCCGTGATCACCGCCGCTATCTACCGGCCGCTGGAAACCTATACCGTGGTGGCCGTCGTGTATTTTGTCGTGTTGTTCCCGCTGACGCTGGCTGCCCAGCGCGTGGAAGCACGCATGGGAGCGCATCGATGAACGCAGCAACTCCTGTTTTGCAGGCGAGCGCCATCCACAAGTCGTTCGGCGACCACCACGTCCTGAAAGGGGTGTCGCTGGATGTGGCCAAGGGCGAGGTCGTGACGCTGATCGGCGCCAGCGGATCGGGCAAGTCGACTTTCCTGCGTTGCCTGAATCTGCTCGAAATGCCGCAGTCGGGCCGCTTGTCGGTCGGCGCGCACGCCTTCGATTTCGACGCCAGCCAGAAGCCGCGCGGCGATGCCAGCCTGGCAGCCCTGCGGCGCGATATCGGCATGGTGTTCCAGCACTTCAATCTGTTTCCGCACATGACGGTGCTGCAGAACGTGATCGAGGCGCCCATGCAGGTCAAGGGCCTGTCGCGCGCCGAGGCCTGCGACCTGGCGCGCGAGCTATTGGCCAAGGTCGGCCTGGCCGACAAGGTCGACGCCTACCCCAGCCGCCTGTCGGGCGGGCAGAAGCAGCGCGTGGCCATTGCGCGCGCGCTGGCCATGCGGCCCGACGTGATGCTGTTCGACGAAGTGACCTCGGCGCTGGATCCCGAACTGGTGTCCGAGGTGCTGGGCGTTATCAAGGCACTGGCCGCCGAGGGCATGACCATGGTATTGGTTACGCACGAGATGGCGTTCGCCGCAGACGTATCCGACCGGGTGGGTTTCATGCTGGACGGCGTCATGGCCGAAATCGGCCCGCCCGGCGAAATATTCGGCCATCCGCGCAATGAGCGCCTGAAGTCTTTTCTGCAGCGCTTTCATCATGGACTTGCCCTGCCCGGAGCCGTGGCCGCCTGATTCCCGCCAGTCTATACGCATGCATACCGAACCTTCTACGCGGGCCGCCACGCCCGGCCATGTCTACGATCGCATCAAGGCCATGGCCACTACCTTCCGCCTGCGGCCCGGCGAACGGGTCAACGAGCTGGAACTGGCGCGCCACCTGGGCGTGAGCCGCACGCCGGTGCGCGAGGCGCTGAACCGCATCGCCGCCGAGGGCTTTCTGGTGGCCACGCCCAATCGCGGCTATACGGTGCGGCCGCTGGATGCCCAGCAACTGATGGCCTTGTACGAGTATCGGGCCACGGTCGAACTCGGCGTGGTGCGGCTGGTCTGTGCGCGGGCTTCCGACCAGGCGCTTGCCGAGCTGGCCTGTTTCGTCGAGGGCAGCCGCGACGAGGTCGATACCGATGCGCAGGCGCTGCGCCTGTTGTCGCGCGACGAGGCTTTCCATGAACATCTGGCCGCCCTGGCGGGCAACCCCGAATTCCTGCGTTCGGTGCGCTCGCTGAACGAGCGCATCCGTTTTCCGCGCTGGATCGACCTGAAGGCCCGCCGCAGCCAGACCCGCAACGACCATCCCGACATCGTGCGCGCTTTGCAGGCCCGCGACGTGGCCGCCGTACAGGCACTGATGAGCCAGCACATCGACAAGCACCTGGACCACATTGTCGACCTGGCGCGTGCCGGCTTTGCCGAAATCTACATGGGCAACGCATTGGCCGATTACGCCGAATCGCGTTTCACCGAGGCCAGCAACGAGTCTGCGCCCGCCGCCCCCTGACCCCTTTTTCCATCGAACCCTTACCCAGGATTCCCTACCAATGAAAGCTATCTTCGTCGATGCTAATCCCACCCTGTCGGCCGTGGCCGAGCGCTTGCATCGGGCCGATGACCTGCCGCTGACCATCAACCGCCAGCCCGACATCACGTCCGAGCAGTTGCCGGGCGTGCTGGGCGATGCCGAAATCGCCATCATCGACCATACCCACCTGCCGACCGACATCGCGCGCCAGTGCGCCGGCCTGAAGCACGTGGTGTTTCTCGGTACCGGTCCGCGTTCGTACATGAACCCGGAAGAACTGGCCGAAGCCGGCATCCAGGTGCATATCATCAAGGGCTATGGCGACACGGCGGTGGCCGAATGCGCATTCGCCCTGATGTGGGCCGCGGCCAAGGGCTTTGCCCGCATGGACCGCGGCATGCGCGCCGGCAACTGGCTGCGTTCGGACGCCGTGCAGCTTACCGGCAAGACGCTGGGGCTGGTGGGCTTTGGCGGCATCGCCGCCGAAGTGGCGCGCCTGGCGGGCGGCGCGGGCATGGAGGTGATTGCCTGGAACCGCAGCCCCAAGACCCATCCGGGCGTGCGCTTCGTCGAGCTGGACGAGCTGCTGGCCGCGAGCCACGTGGTGTCTATGCACCTGTTGCTTACCGACGAAACCCGCAACATCATCTCGCGCGAACGCATCGCGCGCATGCGTGACGGCGCCATCCTGGTCAACACCGCGCGCGGCGCGCTGGTCGACGAGCCGGCCATGATCCAGGCGCTGGAATCGGGCAAGCTGGGCCATGCGGGCCTGGACGTGTACGTGACCGAGCCCATGCCCAAAGACCATCCGCTGACCAGGCTGGACAACGTGACCCTGTCGGCGCATT
>DASPIV010000625.1:0-4417 GCA_035628955.1 Bordetella sp. | reverse complement strand
TCTTCTTCGCTGACGTTCAGCGCCGGCATGAAGCGCAGCAGGTTGCCACGCGGCGCATTCAGCAGCAGGCCCTGCGGCGCCAGCTTGCGCGCGGCCTCGACGATGGCGGGGCCGTCTTCGCGGTCGAGTATCAGCGCGCGCAGCAAGCCCCTGCCGCGTTCGCCGCCCATGCCCCACTTGGCCGACAGGGCCAGCAATCCGTCGGACAATTGCTGCGCGCGTGCCCGCACCGTATTCATGAAGCCCGGCGCCATCAGCGTGTCGAAGACCGCCACGCCCACCGCGGCCATCAAGGGGTTGCCGTTGTAAGTACCGCCCTGGTCGCCATGCGCGAACACACACACGTCCTGGCGCGCCAGCAGGGCGGCCAGCGGCACGCCGCCGCCGATGCCCTTGGCCAGCGTCATGATGTCGGGCACCACTTCGTACTGCTCGTAGGCGAACAGCGTGCCGGTACGGCCCATGCCGGTCTGCACTTCATCGACGATCAGCAGCAGCTGGTGTTCGTCGGCCAACTGGCGCAGCCCTTTCATGAACTCGAGCGTGGCCGGGATAACGCCCGACTCGCCCTGTACCGGCTCGAGCATGATGGCGACGGTCTGGCTGTCGATCAGGGCGCGCACCGAATCCAGGTCATTGAGTTCAGCCTTCGGAAACCCTTCGACTTGCGGCGCGTACATCGTGTCCCAGCCCGGCTTGCCCGAGGCCGACATGGTGGCCAGGGTGCGGCCATGGAAGCCGTGGTTCATGGTGATGATCTTGTACGCGCCGTTGCGATTGACCCGGCCCCACTTGCGTGCCAGCTTGATGGCGCCTTCATTGGCCTCGGCGCCGCTGTTGGCGAAGAACACGCGGTCGAAACACGACGCGCCGGTCAGGCGCAGCGACAGGTCGATGGAAGGCTGGTTGTAGAACGCCGGCGACGGGTTCATCAGCTTGTCGGCCTGTTCCAACAGGGCGCGCCGCATTTCAGGCGCGCAGTGCCCCAGTGTGTTCACGGCCCAGCCCTGCACGAAATCCAGGTATCGCTTGCCGGCATGGTCTTCCAGCCAAGAACCCTGGCCTCGCACGAACACCAGCTCCGGGCGGGAGGTGATGTCCATCAGGGCATTGACGTTGAACTGACTGAATTCCATGGCGGTTCCTACGGAATGGGGAAGACAAGGGGGGTGGAAAACAAAGAATTTAGCACCGTATGGCGGCAGCCGCATGGCGGCCGGCAGCCCGGTGCGCCCGGCCGGCCGGCTTATCGGCTGAGACCGCGGGCGGCGATGTCCCACACGCTTTCGACCACGCCATCGCGGTAGGCAACCAGGCTGTCGTGCAGGTTGAAGGTCGGATCGACGTGCGCGGGAACCAGCAGCAGAGTGTCGCCGACCCGCACCGCGGCTTCTGCAGCCACTTTCAGCACGCCGTGCTCATCGTTGGCGGCGGCATAGTGCAGCCCCTCGCGGCCAGCCACACGGGGCAGCCCGCACTCGATGGTGGTGGATTTCAGCCCGGCGTCGACCACGGCGCGGCCCGCTACCGGCATGCTCATCACGGTGGCCAGCAGGTACAGGCTGTGGCGGAAAGCCAACGGACCGGACCAATCGTTGGCGCCATAGTCGCCATCCATGAACGCGTACGAACCCGCCTGCATCTCGGTGTACACGCCCGAAGCGGCATCGAATTCGGCGCTGCCCGTGCCCGCGCCGGTGATGCGGTCGCAGGCAATACCGGCGGCGCGCAAATGGCGCGCGCAATCGGCGGCCGCCTGGGCGGCGCGGCCGGCCACCGCGGCGCGTTCGGCATGGCTGCGCACATGCTGCACCGAGCCATGATAGGCCTGCAGGCCGCCAAACGACACGCCCGGCAGCGCTTGTGCCTGGCGCGCCAGCACCAGCGCCGCGGCCGCGTCGGGCACGCCGCAGCGGCCCTGGCCTACGTCGATCTCGACCAGCACTTCCAATTGGGCCTGCGCGCGCACCATGGCGGCGGAAATATCGGCCAGGTTGCCGGCATCGTCCACGCATACGCTGATGCGAGCGGCGTGCGCCAGTTGCGCCAGCAGCGCCAGCTTGGCCGGGCCCACCACCTGATTGCTGATGTGCACGTCGTCGATGCCCGCCGCCACGAACGGCAAGGCTTCGCTGACCTTCTGGCAGCAGATGCCGCGCGCGCCCAGTGCCAATTGGCGGCGCGAAATCTCGGGGCATTTGTGCGCCTTGGCGTGCGGCCGCAGCGCCACGCCATGGCGGTCGGCCCAGGCCTGCATCAGGCGCAGGTTCGATTCGAACGCATCCAGGTCCAGCACCAAGCTGGGAGTATCGACCCGCGCCAGCGGATCGCCCGGCACAGCAGCGGGCGGTAATGCGGGAATCGATGCAATGGGGGTGGCGGCCATGGATGCGCGCTTCCTTTTCGTACGAACAAGCGGGCCGCCAAAAACCGGGCGGTAAACGGCAAGCGTAGTGTATCCCCAGGCAAACCCTAGGCACCCCCAACTGCCACGCGCGTGACTTCGAGACCAAGCGCGAAGGCCTGGGCGGCCTGCGCATCGACGAAATGCCCAGGTGCTGCCGCTGGTGGCGCTGATCGCCGTGCTGGCCAGCGGCCGGCACGGTGGCCCTGGTCCAACGGGCCCAAGTGAAGGCTCAGAAAACCATTCCGGCCACCTGACATCCAGCTGGGGGACAGATCGTACCGTCCCGCCAGGCAAGCACCGCCAGCAGTCCGTTGTATATCGCCAACCCGGGGCAACCAAGTTGCCCCGGATGACGATTCGGCGTACAGTTAAATGCATGTTTGCTGGTTTGCCGATCTGCGGGCCGACTGGGCAAACTGGCACTAACAATGCGCCATATGTTCGACATCCTCGTTTATTTGTTCGAAAACTACTACACGCCGCAAGCCTGTCCCGCGGCCGACGTTCTCGCCAAACGCCTTGCGGCGGCGGGCTTCGAGCACGAAGACATCGACGACGCGCTGGGCTGGCTGTACGGCCTGGCCGAAACCACCGAACGCTGCGTAGACCTGGCGCAAGTTCCCAGCTCCGGCATCCGCATCTATACCGATACCGAATACCACCAGCTGGGTACCGAATCCATCGGCTTCATCGCTTTCCTAGAGTCGGCCGGCGTGCTGCCCGCGCCGTTGCGCGAAATCGTCATCGACCGTGCCCTGGCCGCCCCCGAAACCCCGGTATCGCTGGCCAAGATCAAGATCATCGCCCTGATGGTCCTCTGGAGCCAGGAAGCCGAGATCGACAACCTGGTCCTTGAAGAACTGCTCGACGACGACGGTACGCGCCGGCTCCACTGAGCCGTGAATTACGCAGGTCGTTTCGCGCCCAGCCCCAGCGGGCCGCTGCACCTGGGTTCATTGGTCGCCGCCCTGGCCAGTTGGCTGGACGCGCGCGCCCACGCCGGGCGCTGGCTGCTGCGCATCGAAGACGTCGACACCCCCCGTACCGTGGCCGGCGCGGCCGACACCATCATGGGGCAGTTGCGTGCGCTGGGCCTACACTGGGATGGCGACATCCTGTGGCAATCGCAGCGGGGCAACGCTTACCAGCGCGCCTTCGATACCCTGGCAGACCAGGGCCTGATCTACGGTTGCGGCTGCACCCGCCGCGAGATCGCCGACTCATCGCCGCGCGGCGCCGGCCCGGCCGCCGACGGCGAACGCCCTTATCCCGGCACCTGCCGCCACGGCCTGCCTGCGGGCCGCCAGGCGCGCGCCTGGCGCTTGCGGGTACCTGAAGGCGTCGAGACCTTTACCGACCGCTGGCTGGGCCTCCAGCGGCAAGACGTGAGCCAGGCCGTGGGCGATTTCGTGCTGCGCCGTGCCGACGGCCTGTGGGCCTACCAGCTGGCGGTGGTGGTCGACGATGCCGAGCAGGGCATCACCGATGTCGTCCGCGGCGCCGATCTGCTCAGTTCCACCGCACGTCAGCGTGTGCTGGCACGGCTGCTGGGCGCCACGCCGCCGCGCGTCATGCATGTGCCACTGATTGCCGATCCGGCCACGGGCTTGAAACTGTCCAAGCAAAACGGTGCCGCGCCGCTGGACACCACCCGGCCTCTGGCCGCGCTGGCCCAGGCCTGGCAGGCCCTGGAATTCGCCCCTTGCCCCGCCGGCACCCCGGCCACCTTCCTGGCCGAAGCCACCGCCCGGTGGGCAGCCCGTTTCGGCGGGAACACACCGCTTCGACCTGACAACGCTTCGACAGATACCTGACTTCCGCCGGGGTGTCAGACATTGAAGGGTGGTCAGGCCGTCTACCCACAGCGGCGTCAGGGACGCTGCGGGTACCTGACGCTGCCGATACCCGGCACAAGAACAACTAACCCGCACCAACAGCAAACTACAGCGGCTGCCGGTCTGCCCCCAGCATGCGCACCAGCAGTCCCGTGCCGTCATCCCCCACTCGCAC
>DASPIV010000624.1:0-3608 GCA_035628955.1 Bordetella sp. | reverse complement strand
GCCAGGCCGTTGATGGACACGCCGTAAGGCAGGCTCTGGGCGGCGGCCATGGCCGATGCCGCGGTCAGGATCAGGCAGGCTAGGGTCTGTTTCATGGCGGTCTCCGGGAATGCTGGCGTGGCCCGGTGTCCACCATAGAACGGCGCGGGCGAAGGCGCAAGAAGAGCCTATCTGCCCAGCCATTGCTACTGCCAGGTGTCAGGCATCCCGCGGGAGCCCTGGCACCTGGCGATACCCTACACGGTGGCGATGGGCGTGACGGGCGAGCCGATGGCGTGTGGCAGGCGCAGCGGCGGAGCGGTCAGCATGAAATGATGCCGGTTGTGGGCATGCAGCCATTCGGCCAGGTCTTTCAGGTACCACAGCTCGGCCAGCGGCAGGCCCAGCTTGAACAGGCAGTGGTGGTGCAGCGGCAGCATGGCGCGCGGCCCCTGGCGTTCGCGTGCCGGATAGGCCTCGACCGCGTAATTGTCGGCGCAGATGGCCACGATGCCGCAGTCGGTAATCCACTGCAGCAGGGCCGCATCAGTGCCGTCCAGGGCCGCGCCGTAGGCGTGCAGCACGTCGGGGTCGGGCTGGCCGGCCATCTCGACGACTTTCTCCGCGAACCCGGTGCGCAGCACCAGCATGTCGCCGGATTCGATGGCGATACCGTCGGCCTGCATTGCCTGCATCAGTTCGGTATGGCCGACTACGGTGCGGCCGGTGCCGAAATGGCGCGCCAGGTCTACCAGCACGCCGCGGCCCTGCATGCCCTTGCACGCCAGGTTTTCCACGCCCAGTTTCAGGGCGGCCGACGGGCCGCCGCTATTGCAGCCGCAACCGACATGGTCGCCGTCGGCCGGGCCGACGACGTCAGTGCCGGCACGGTAGCCGTTGTAGTAACACAGCTCGGCGCGTCCGTCGCCATCGGCGTCGAACAGCGCGCCCACGTGGGCCAGCGAGTCCCATTGGGTGGAATACTGCATCGACAACAGTACCTGGTCGTCGCTGAGCACGTCGACCGCGTCCGGGTTCAGGTTGCGCAGCGGAAAGTTCAGGTACGGCGTGTCCTGCAAGCGGGTGGGGCTCAGCTGGGGCGGATGGCGACGCGCGTTCAGCACATTGCCGCCCGGCAAGTCCAGCGGCAGCGACAGGCAGAACGTCTTGCCGGCGCGGATCTCGCGGGCGCCCTTGAGTACCTGGGCCTCGGTCAGCAGGTTGAGCCGGCCCAACTGGTCATCGGGACCGTAGTCCCCCCAGTTCGAGCCTTCGGGACGTTGCTTCCAGCGTTGCATAGGCTTACTCCATCAGGAAGTCGGCCACCGCGCGGGTGTAGGCTTCCGGTTGTTCCCAATTGGAAATGTGCGAGGTGTCCAGTTCCACGTAGCGCGCGCCCGCGATGCCGGCGGCCAGGTCGCGGCCATCTTGCGGCGTGGCTGCCGGGTCTTGGGTGCCGGCAATGACCAGCGTGGGGGCCTTGATCTCGCCCAGCCGGCCGCGCAGGTCGGCATCGCGCAGCGCGGCGCAGTTGGCACTGTAGCCCTCGTTCGAGGTCCGGCGCAGCATATCGACCAGTACCTGGGTCAGGCCGGGCTCGGCGGCGCGGTAGGCCGGCGACAGCCAGCGTTCGACCACTGCCGGAGCCATGTTTTCCAGGCCGTCCTGTGCCACCGTGGCGATGCGGGTGGACCAGCTGTCGACGCTGCCGATGCGCGCCGCGGTATTGCACAGCACCAGTTTGCGCACGCGCTGGGGGTGGTCCAGCGCCAGCTGCAGCCCGGTGGGGCCACCCATCGACAGGCCGCAGAAATCGGCCCGGGCAATGTCCAGGTGGTCGAGCAGCCCGGCGACATCGCCGGCCAATTGCGCGAAGCTGTATTCGCCCGCGGGCACCGACGACTTGCCGTGGCCGCGCGTGTCGTAGCGCAGCACGCGGAAAGACTGCGACAGCGCGGGCACCTGGCGCGCCCACATGTCGGCGCAAGTGCCCAGCGAGTTCGACAGAACCAGCACGGGGGCGTCGGCGGGGCCGTCGATCACGTAGTACAGGCGTACGTTGTCCAGGTCAGCGTATGGCATAAGGTGAGTCCTGTAGGGGTGGAAACAGCGCTACAGCTGGCATTGGCCGTCGATGTAGGCCTTGCGCCAGCGCGTGATCGCCACGCGCTCGAACAGCCCGGCCTGGCTGAACGGATCGGCCGCGATGAAGGCTTCGGCCGCTTCGCGCGTATCCAGGTCGACCACGTACAATCCGCCGCCGGCATCCTTGCCGTCGTCGTGCAGCTTGGCGCCGCAAGCCAGCAGCAGTTGCTTGTTGGCTTCCAGGAAGTCCAGGTGGATGGCGCGATGCTGCTGGCGCACGGCCTGGTGGCCGGGTTTGTCGAAGGTTTCGATGATGTAGGGCATGACGGGCTCCGGCAGGGGAAGGGTCAGATGGCCGAGGGGTGGCGCGCCAGCGCCGTTACCTGGATATCCATGTACGGAAACAGCGGCAGCGACGACAGCAACTGGTGCAGTTCATCGTTGTTGTCCACGTCGAAGATGCTGACGTTGGCATAGCGGCCCGCCACGCGCCACAAGTGCCGCCACTTGCCGTCGCGCTGCAATTGCTGCGCCAGGGCTTTTTCATCGGCCTTGAGTTTGTCGGCGCGCTCGGCCGGCATGTCCACGGGCAGGTTCACTTGCATCTGGACCATGAAAAGCATGGGTGGTCTCTCCGGTTGTATTCAGCGGGAAAACTTCAGCGGCAGGCCGGTCAGGCGCAGCAGCTCGTCGGCGCTCATGTCGCCGAACATGTCGATGACGGTGACGCCGTCGGCGCGAATGTCGAACACGGCCAGGTCGGTGTACACGCGCGACACGCAGCGCACGCCGGTCAGCGGGTAGCTGCATTCGGCCACCAGCTTGCTCAGGCCTTCGCGGGTCAGCAGTTCCATCATCACGAATACGTCTTTGGCGCCGATGGCCAGGTCCATGGCGCCGCCCACGGCCGGGATGGCGTCGGGCGCGCCGGTGTGCCAGTTGGCCAGGTCGCCATGCTGCGACACCTGGAAGGCGCCCAGCACGCAGATGTCCAGGTGGCCGCCGCGCATCATGGCGAACGAATCGGCATGATGAAAAAACGAGCAGCCGGGCAGTTCGGTAACGGGCTGCTTGCCGGCGTTGATCAGGTCATAGTCTTCCTGGCCCTTGGCGGGGGCGGGGCCCATGCCCAGCATGCCGTTCTCGGTGTGCAGGATGACTTCGCGGTCGGCCGGCAGGTGGTTGGCCACCAGCGTGGGCAGGCCGATGCCCAGGTTCACGTAGGCGCCGTCGGTCAATTCGCGCGCCGCGCGGGCCGCCATTTCATCGCGGGTCCAGGCCATCAGGGGTTCTCCTTCCGCACGGTGCGCTGTTCGATGCGCTTTTCCGGCTGGGCATTGACGACGATGCGGTCCACGTAAATGCCGGGCAGGTGCACGTGGTCCGGATCGATCTGCCCAACCTCCACCAGTTCCTCCACCTCGGCGATGCACAGCCGCCCTGCCATTGCGCAGGCTGGGTTGAAATTGCGAGCGGTCTTGCGGAACACGAGGTTGCCGGCGGTGTCCGCCTTCCAGGCCTTCACCAGCGCCACGTCGGCCCGC
>DASPIV010000623.1:0-15128 GCA_035628955.1 Bordetella sp. | reverse complement strand
CCGCGCCAGACGCCGCCATCGGGCCGGTCTACCCCGAAACGCCCCTGTACCGTACCACGCACCGGCACCGGCAGGCCGTGACGCAGCCCGTTGCCGCCCCCCGGCGGAGGCGGCGCGGCGCGGCGCGCAGCCGGCTGCTGGCGCCCGGCTTCGTCGGCTTCATCGGGCTGGACGGCGGGCCGCGTCTCGGGCGGCGGGCTCACGCGCCTGGCGTCTTGCCCAGCCGGCGTCAGGCCGGCCGCATCGGGATCGGCCAACGCCACGGGGCCGCGGTCACGGCCCTGGTTCGAATCGCGGTCCCGCGCGGCAGCGGCTTCGACCTGTTCGCGCACCCGAGCCGCTTCGCGCGCTTCTTCGCCGCGGCGCGCCTGGGCCGCCTGGCGCGCGGCCTCGGCCTTGCGGCGTTCTTCGGCCTGGCGTGCTTCCTGGGCGCGACGCACGGCTTCGGCGCGCTGCCGGGCCTCTTCGGCGCGGCGCGCAGCTTCGGCCTGTTCGGCAATGGCTTTTTCCAGGTTGCCGATCAGGTGCGACAGGCGGCTGTCGTCGCGGCCCAGTTGGCGGGCCTCGGCGCGCTGCGCGGCAATCTGCCCTTCCAGCTGCGCCAACAGCGTGGCACGCTCTTTCTGCTGGGCCACCAGCTCGGTTTTCTGTTCGGCGGCCTCGGCCACCATGGCCTGGATATCGGCGCGGCGCGCATCGGCCTGGGCCTGCAGTTGCGCCAGACGGTCGATATCCTGCCGCAGCGCCTGCACCGTCCGGGCACGGGCCCGCGATACATAGCCCAGATACCCCAGGTTGCGGCCCAATTGCTGGGGGTCGTCGCCCGACAGCAGCGCCGTCCAGGGCGACAGGCCGCTGGTGTACTGGGTGCGCAGCTGGTCGGCCAGTTCGGTACGGCGCTGCTGCAAGGCCTGTTGCTGTTCGCCGATCTGGCGCTCTAGGCTGGCCAGGTCGGCTTCGGCGCGGCGATTGTCGTCGGCCAGTTCGTGCAACCGTCGATTGATGCGCGAAATAGCCGACTCAGAGGCTTTCAGGGCATCGGCCGCCTCTTTGCGGGCCGCCTCGCGGTCTTCGATATCTTTTTGCAGCGAGCCTATGCGGTCGCGCAGCGCGGCTTGCTGTTTTTCCGCCTGGGACTGGCGGTCGGCCAGGTCCGATGACGCCGCAATGGCCGGCCACGGCGTCGCCGCCACGACCGCCATCCACAGCAAACCCGCCACAAACCGCATGAATCAGTCCTTTTTTGCCTTGCCCTGGGCCGCCACCGCCGCCATGGCGGCTTCGATTTCGGCGGCATCGCCCAGATAATAATGGCGTATCGGGCGCAGTGCCTCGTCAAGTTCGTACACCAGCGGCTGGCCGGTGGGAATATTCAGGCCCACGATGTCTTCTTCAGAGATGTTGTCCAGGTGCTTGATCAGGGCGCGCAGGCTGTTGCCGTGCGCGGCCACCAGCACCCGGCGGCCGGCGCGGATGGCCGGCGCGATCGAGTCGTTCCAGAAAGGCAGCACCCGGGCCACGGTATCCTGCAGGCATTCGGTGGCCGGCAACTGGTCGGCCGGGATCTTGGCGTAGCGGCTATCAAAGCGCGGATGGCGCTCATCGTCCAGCGCCAGGGGCTCGGGCGCGATGGCGTAGGCGCGGCGCCACACCAGGACTTGCTCGTCGCCGTACTTGGCCGCCGTCTCGACCTTGTTCAGGCCCTGCAGATTGCCGTAGTGGCGCTCGTTCAGGCGCCAGCTGATTCCCACGGGGGTGTACATGGCGTCCAGGGCGTCCAGGGCGATCCAGAGCGTGCGGATGGCCCGCTTGAGCACCGAGGTGTAGGCCAGGTCGAATTCATAGCCCTCATTCTTGAGCAATTCGCCGGCCTTGCGGGCCTGTTCGCGGCCGGTATCGGTCAGGTCGACATCGGTCCAGCCCGTGAAGCGGTTTTCCAGGTTCCACTGGCTTTCGCCGTGACGCATCAGAACGAGTTTGTACATGATTTTCAGCCGCGCGCAGGCGGGTTTGAAGTTGACGGATGCGCTCATTTTATAATTGACTGATTTTGCCCCTGGTTTTCCCCCCGGCAGGCGGTAGGTGCCGCATGCCGGCCCAGGCCGGGCCGCCGTTTCCAGGCAGGCTGCGCATCCGTTGCTGGCCCGCCGTATTTCAGTTCAGGAACTTCCGTGGATCTTCTGCAATTCTTGGTAGACAAAAACAACATCTTCATCGTGGCCGTGGTCGTGGTGTCGGGCGTCATGCTGGCGATACCGGCCCTGCGCAAGGGTCGCAGCGGCTCGGGCATCAGCACGTCCGAGGCCATCCAGATGGTCAACCAGCGCCAGGCCGTATGGGTGGACGTGCGCCCGGCTGAGCAGTTCCGCGCCGGCCACATCGCCCAGGCACGCAATATGCCTGCAGCCGAAGTCGAGCAGAAAGCCGGTTCGCTGCCCAAGAACAAGCCCTTGGTACTGGTTTGCGAATCCGGCCGCGATGCTGGCCGTGTCGCCAGCCGCCTGCGCTCGCAAGGGTTTGCCGAAGTAGCCGTCATGGAAGGCGGCATGCGTGCCTGGTCATCGGCCGGTCTGCCCGTCACCCAGAAATCGTGAACCGGAGCCCCGCATGGACAAAGTTGTCATGTATTCGAAGGATTATTGCCCTTACTGCGCACGCGCCGAAGCCCTGCTGAAGCAGCGCGGTGTCGACAATCTCGAGATCATCCGCATCGACCAGGACCCGAGCCAGCGCGACATCATGATCGAGCGCACCGGCCGGCGTACCGTGCCGCAGATTTTCATCGGCGACAAGCACATCGGCGGCTGCGACGACCTGATGGCGCTGGACCGCGCGGGTGGCCTGGCGCCCTTGCTCAACGGCTGACGCCGCCCGTACTTTTTCTTTTGCCCACCCCCAACCCGGAAATTCTCATGGCCGAACAGGATCAAAACTCCCAGCAAGCAGGCAGCGACGCGCCTTCGTTCAATTTGCAGCGCGTCTACTTGAAAGACCTGTCGCTGGAAATGCCCAATGCCCCTCACGTGTTCCTGGAACAAGAGCAGCCGCAAGTCGAGGTCAGCATCAACGTGGGTGGCCAGCGCCTGGCCGACACGGTGTTCGAGTCCACGGTTACCGCCACGGTCACGACGCGCATCAACGACAAGGTGCTGTACCTGGTCGAAGGCACGCAGGCCGGTATTTTCGAACTGGCCAACATCCCGGCCGAGCAAATGGATGCATTGCTGGGCATTGTTTGCCCCACCATGCTGTATCCCTACCTGCGCGCCAACGTGGCCGATGCCATCACCCGCACCTCGCTGCCGGCACTGCACCTGGCCGAAGTGAACTTCCAGGCCCTGTACGAGCAGCGCCTGGCCGAACTGGCCCAGCAGCAAGACGGCGCCGGCGGTACCAATGGTTCCGACTCCGGCATCATCCTGCCGGCCGGCACTACCCGCCAGTAAGCCTGGCAACCGCCCCATGAGTCCACCACCCGCCTCCTTGAGCGTCGCTGTTCTGGGCGCGGGTAGCTGGGGCACGGCGCTGGCCGCCATAGCCAGCCGCCGCCATCGCACCGTATTGTGGGCACGCGATGCTGCCCAGGCCAGTGCCATGGCCAATTCCCGCGAGAACACCCGTTACCTGCCTGGCATCAGCCTGCCCGGCGCGCTCGCCTGCAGCAGCGATTTATCCGCCGCATTGGCGCCGCTGGCGGCCGAGCCGCAGCGCGCCCTGATCATCCTGGGCGTGCCGGTGGCCGGATTGCAGGCCACCTGCACGGAACTGGCCGCACGCCTGCCGGACTTGGGCCTGGCGCAGGTGCCGATCGTCTGGACGTGCAAGGGTTTCGAGACCGATACCGCGCGCCTGCCGCATGAAATCGTGGCCGATGTGCTGGCCGGCATTCCCGACGCCCGCGGCGGGGTACTGTCGGGCCCGTCGTTCGCCCGGGAAGTCGCCCAGGGCCTGCCGGTGGCACTGACCATCGCCAGCGCCCACGCCGCTGTGCGCGAAACCACCACACACGCCCTGCATGGCGGCGCGGTACGCGTTTATGCCAGCACCGATGTCGCGGGCGTGGAAGTCGGCGGCGCACTGAAGAATGTCATCGCGGTCGCCTGCGGCATCGGCGACGGGCTGGCGCTGGGCACCAATGCGCGCGCCGCCCTGATCACTCGCGGCCTGGCAGAAATGAGCCGTTTCGGCATCGCGCTGGGCGCGCAGGCCGAGACCTTCGCGGGCTTGACCGGTCTGGGCGACCTGGTCCTGACGGCCACTGGCGAACTGTCGCGCAATCGCCGCGTCGGCCTGGAAATCGGTGCTGGCCGCAAACTCGACGATATCCTGGCCAGCGGCATTACCGCCGAAGGCGTGCGCTGCGCCCGCGCCGCCTTGCAGCGCGCCCAGGCCCTGGGGGTGGAACTGCCCATCACCGAGGCGGTATGCGCGGTGCTGTTCGACGGCGTGGCCCCCATGACGGCCGTGTCCGCCCTGCTGGCGCGCGAAGCGCGAGTGGAGTGACCCTCCGCGGCGTCCCCGATTGGGGTGCGCCTGTTTATGCGACGGGGGGTGCTTAGCGCAAGACTGGCGGGCCAACGATAAACTTCATGTCGGCCCGATTCCAGATCCAAGACCAAACAATCCAAACCAGACACCCAAAGGAGATCCGCCATGTTTTCTGACCGCCCATTCCGGGTCGGCGCGCAACTGCGCCGCGTTGCCCTGGCGCTGGCCGCCGCCACGCTGCTGCCGGCCGCCCATGCCGAATGGCCCGACCGCCCCATCCACATGGTGGTGCCGTTTCCGCCGGGCTCGTCGCCCGACCTGCTGGCGCGCACGATTTCCGAACCGCTGTCGCAGGCCCTGGGCCAGCCGGTGGTCATCGACAACAAGCCGGGTGCCGGCGGCAACATCGGCACCCGCCTCGTGGCCAAGGGCACGCCCGATGGGTACACCCTGCTCTACACCATCAACGGCCCCCTGGTGACCGCTCCCACGCTGTACAAGAAGACGCTGGGCTACGACCCGCTGAAAGACCTGGCGCCCATTACCCTGGTGGCTACCAGCCCCAACGTGCTGACCGTGCCCGGCAACCTGGCGGTGGCCAACGTGGCTGACTTCGTCAAGCTGGCGCGCGAGCGCAATGGCGCCCTGAATTATGGCTCGGTGGGGCCGGGAAGTTCGGCCCACCTGGCCATGGAAATGTTCAAGAGCGAGGCCAAGATCGACTTGGTGCACATTCCGTATTCCGGCTTTCCGCAAGTGATCAGCGCCATCATCGCCGGCGACGTGCAGGCCGGGTTCATGGTGCCGGCCATCGCGATGCCGCAGGTGCGCAGCGGCAAGGTCAAGGCACTGGCCATCACTAGCCTGGAACCGAGCGAATCGCTGGCGGGCATTCCCACCATGGACAAGCAGGGCTATCCGGGCTTCGAGGCGATTTCCTGGAACGCCATCCTGGCCCCGGCGGGCACCCCGGCCCCCATCGTCGAGCGCCTGAACCGCGAACTGGACCGCATTATCAGTAGTGAAGCTGTGCGCAAGCAGTTGGCCCAGCAGTACTTCACGGCGGCACCTTCAACCCCGCAGGCACTGACCGAACGCATCAACAAAGACACCGCCCGCTGGAATGAAGTGATCGGGCGACTGGGATTGTCGCTGGACTGACGCGGCCTGGGTGCATCGCAGGCGGGCAGCCGCAAGCGGCATCAAGGCAGGCGAATCCGTAGCACCGCGGCGCGCAACGCGTCGCGGCTGAATCAGTACCTCCTTCCTCCGCCAGACCAGACCCGTTCCGGAAAGCCGCCACCGCGGCCCCCCCGGCGCGTCCGCTCGGCCAACGGCCGCGGCCCTGTCTGGCCGCCCCCGTGCTTCTCCAACTGCTTGACAGGACATGGATATCTGCCACAATTGTTTTATTGTCCAGACAAATTAATTACAACAGAGGAGACAAACATGAGCAGAGTCGCATACGCGCTCAGGGCGGTGCTGATATGCCTGACCACCCTATCGGCGGCATCCGTCCAGGCCGCCGATTCCTACCCGGCCAAATCTATCCGGCTGGTGGTTGGCTTCCCGCCCGGCACCGCTACGGATACGGTGGCAAGGTTGATCGCGGAACAGCTCAAGAACAAGAATGGCTGGACCATCATCGTGGAGAACAAGGTCGGGCAGGCGGGCAGCATGGCGGCCACCGATGTGGCCCGCGCCGCGCCAGATGGCTATACGTTGTTGTTGTCGGCCAATGGGCCTTTGTCTACCAACCCCAATTTGTATTCGGTCATCCGCTACGATCCGGCCAAGGACTTCACCGCAATTTCCAGGGTAGCGGTGCTGCCCTATGTCATGGTGGTCAGATCCGAATCGCCCTATCGCTCGGTGGGGGATGTCGTGCAGGCTGCGAAGGCCGCCCCGGAAAAGCTGGATTACGCCAGCCTGGGCTATGGCACCACCAGCCACCTGATCGCCGCGTCGTTCGCCAAAGAGACCGGCACGCAATACTTGCATATCCCGTACAAGGGAAGCGCGGAAACCGTGGTGGCTGTGATGTCCGGGGCGGTCGATTTCCTGTTTGACACGACGCTGGCAACCGAACCGCAGATCAAGGCCGGCAAGATGCGGGCGCTAGCGGTCAGCACGAGCGAGCGCGTTGCCGTTCTGGCGAATGCGCCGACCTTGAATGAAGCGGGCGCCCCCGGTTTCGACATGGCGGCATGGCTGGGCATTGTCGGCCCGGCCGGCATGCCCCCGGAAATCGTCAAGACCCTTAACACGGCGGTGCACGAGGCTGTCAATTCGACAGCGCTGACCGAACGCCTGGGCAATCTCGGTGCGATCGTGTCACTGTCGACACCCGATGAGTTCCAGCGATTCTTGGTGTCCGAGGTGGGCAAGTGGGGCGATGCCATCAAGCAGGCTGGCGTGCCCAGGCAATAGGCGGCTTGCCGCCCCTTGCGCGACGGCGCTGGACTTCGTGTACGCTACGCGTCAGTCCATTTCGCGACGATACGCATGAAGAAGTCTTCTGTTTACGTCTCTCAGCCGAAGTACGTTCAGCTTGCCCAGACGTTGCTCAACGAAATCGAGAGCGGCGTCTTCAAGATCGGTGACCAACTGCCGACGGAATTCGATCTGTGTGGACAATTCGGCGTCAGCCGCTTTACGGCGCGTGAAGCGCTGAAGCGGCTCGTGGAACTGGGCATCGTCAGCCGACAGGCCCGTGTAGGCACCATCGTCATCGCCGGGACGCCGCAACGCAACTACCGGCAACAATTGGGGTCGGTCGGCGATCTTTATCAGTACGCCACCGATACTTCCTTGCGGATCGATCGCAGCAACAAAGAAACGCTCGACGCCGCGTCCGCCCGTTTTCTTCGGTCCTCGCCAGGAGAGACCTGGCTGCATGTCCATGGCCGCCGATACGTTGCCAGCAATCCTTTGCCGATTGCGTATACGGAAATCTGGATCGCGCCGCCGTTCCGCGCATTGCAGGGGCTGAAAGGCGATCTGCACCAGGCCGTGCATTCGTTGATAGAAGAGCAGTTCGGAGAAGAAGTCTTTACTGTCGAACAGGAAATTCACGCGGTGACGCTGCGCGCCGCGACAGCACGCGAGCTTTCCACCAAACCGGGCACGGCCGGCTTGAAGATCACCCGCTATTACCTGAACCAGCGGGGCGAATTGATCGAGTGCGCCGTCAGCACGCATGCCGCAGAACATTTCACGTACAGCTCGGTATTCAAGCGCGGCTGGAATTGAGCCGACCCGCCTACGGAACATTGACGGTCGCGGCGCGCCTTCGCTAATTTTTCCCGCCAATTGTCCGCACAAAATGCCAATAACGATGTATGGTTCATGGTGCGTAGTGACTGGCGCGGCCATGGGCCGCTCTTCGCAGTTGGTGATTCGACAAGGAAAGCGGATGTTTGCTGCCACTCATGCCCAAGCACAGACGAACCGGTTCGCCAGGACAACGCTGGATGGGCGGCGCATTTGGCGCAGCCGCTACTTTGGGCCGCCCCCTTCGCCCGAGAGCTCGTCGTCCCTGATGCCTGCGCTGAGCGAGACTGTGTATGTCGATCCCCCCGCGGGAGCACCCCGCAAGCCGCAAGCCTTCTTGATCGAGCAAGATCCCGGGGCCATCGTCCAGCCGCATTTCCATTTTGTCGACCAGTTCCAGGTCGTTGCTGCGGGAGGCGGCTTATTGGGGCGGCATAAATTGGCGCCGCTGAGCGTGCATTTCGCGGCGGCGTGCACCGGCTATGGGCCGATCGAGCCGGGCGCCGACGGCCTGGCCTATTTCACTTTCAGGGCGTCGGCCGATGAGACCGGTGCCCAATACCTTCCCGCGTCGCGTAGCCGCATGCGGCCCGGACGCCGCAAGAATGAAGTCGTAGACCAGATTCATCTGACATCACCGGAATTGCTGTCCCGGCGCATCCACAGTCAACTCGAAACCGCACTTGAGCTCGCGGACGGCTTGGCAGTATGCCTATACCGTCTGGCGCCAGGAGCCTCCGCGCCCGCGATCGATGCCTCGCTGGGCGACGGGGCCACGCTGATGGTGGCGACGGGCAGCTTGCGCCAGGATGATGGCCTGTTCCCCCGATGGTCCTGTCTCTTTGTGCCGCCGGAGGAAGCCAGCCTGCCATTGCAGGCCGGCCCGGAAGGCGCCGAAGTGCTGATGCTGCGCTATCCGAAGAAGTAAGCAGGCCGCCGGCCGGCATGCAACAGCATGCGCCGGGCATGCGCGGCTCGGCCGATCGCGGCCCGGCCGTTCGCGCGCGCTTCTGGTACCGTGTGGCGTACGGACGCCACACGCATCCAGGAGAGCCCGTGCATGAAAGTCCTGATCGCCCGACTGAACCACGAAACCAATACGTTTTCGCCGGTGCCGACGCCTTTGTCGGCCTTTGGCGAAAACGGCCCGCAGTACGATGGCGAGGCTTATCGGGCCAACCACGGCCAGCGTACCGCCATGGCGGCGTTCATCGACCTGGCCGAGGCGCGCAATGCGGAATTGTCGACGCCGGTATCGGGCTGGGCCTATCCCAGCGGCCCGGTCGCTGCCCAGGCCTATGACGATATGTGCGCGCGCATCGTCGCCGCCGCACCAGGCTGCGACGCCATCCTGCTGGACCTGCACGGCGCCATGGTGGCCGAACACTGCGACGACGGCGAAGGCGAGCTGCTGCGGCGCGTGCGTGCCGCGGCGCCCGGCGCGCCCATCGGCGTGGCGCTCGACCTGCACGGCAACGTCACCCAGGCCATGATGGACAATGCCGACGTGATCGTCGGCTTCAAGACCTATCCGCATGTCGACATGTACGAAACCGGCGAGCATGCCGGCCGCTTGCTGTTCGACATGCTGGATGGCCGTTGCCGGCCCGCCCTGGCCTGGCGGCAATTGCCGCTGATGACCCATACGCTGCGTTCGGCCACCGGCCAGGGCGCCATGCAAGCGGCAGTCGAGGCCGCCTGCCGGCTGGAAAGCCAGGGCCTGTTGGCGGTATCGGTGCTGGCCGGTTTCAGCCTGGCCGACATCGAACGCCCTTGCATCAGCGTGATCGCCGTGGCCGATGGCGATGCGGCGGCCGCCGACCAGGCCGCCGCCCAGGTCGCGGCGCAGATCTGGGCCCAGCGCGATGGTTTCGTGTACCGCGGCGAGCCGCTGGGCACATCCCTGGCGCGTGCCGTGGACATGGCCGAAGGACAAGACCGGCCCGTACTATTGCTGGACCACGGCGACAACTGCAATTCGGGCGGCACCTGCGACACCACCGCCGTACTGGAAGCCGCCTTGGCGCAGGGCCTGGACGGCATCCTGGCCGGCCCCCTGTGCGACCCCGAAGCCGTGGCCCAACTGATCGCGGCGGGCGAGGGCGCGCGCGTGTCGGTGCCGGTGGGCAACAAGCGCTCGCTGGCGCACCTGGGCATACACGCCCGGCCGTTGATGCTGCACGGCGTGGTGCGCGCCATTACCGATGGCCAGTACCGCATCAGCGGCCCCACCTATACAGGCATGCTGTGTCATATGGGGCGCACGGCCGTGCTCGATACCGGCGCGGTGTGCCTGGTGCTGTGCGAACGCCCCCACGAACCCTGGGACTTGGGCGTGTTCGAAAGCGTCGGGCAAGACCCGCGCAATGCCCGCTACCTGTTGCTGAAGTCGCGCATGTACTGCCGCCCGGTGTTCGTACCGATCTCGGCGGGCCTGGTCGAATGCGACAGCCCCGGCGCCACTACATCGGACTACGGCATTTTCCCGTACCGCAAGCGCGCGCGGCCCTTGTATCCGCTGGAGCCCGCGCAATATGACGGCCGCTAGCGCGGCCTGCTACGCGCCGCCGGCGTAGCCGTTCTGGCGCCAGGCCTCGAACACGGTAACCGCCACGGCGTTCGATAGATTCAGGCTGCGCTGGCCGGCGCGCATGGGCAGGCGCAGGCACTGCGATGGCGCAAACAATGCCATGTGCGCTTCAGACAACCCGGCGGTTTCGCGGCCGAACACGAATACGTCGCCCGGGCGGAACGCCGCGTCGGCCACATTGCGTTGCGCGCGTGTGGTCAGGGCGTAGATATGCGCGGCCTGCGCCCCCGTGGCGGCCAGTGCTTCAGGCAGGGTGTCGTGCACTTGCACGGGCTGCCATTCGTGATAATCGAGCCCGGCGCGACGCATGCGCGCGTCATCGAGCTCGAAACCCAGCGGGCGCACCAGGTGCAGCTGTGCGCCGGTATTGGCGCACAGGCGGATGGCGTTGCCGGTGTTGGGCGGGATTTCGGGGCAGACGAGTACGACGTGAAACATGATTTCATCCTGGCGCGCAGACCATCCGTGGCGCATGATGTCCGCTATTGTGCCAGGGCGCCGGCCGGGTTATGCAGCCGCAAACCCGTCCTTTCAGAAAAGCGAAGCAGAAACCGGCGGCCAGCGGTACGCGCCGCCAGCGCATTGCGCCACAATAGGCAAGCTTCAGTACAGGCGCCAGGCCCTGGGCAGCATAACGACATGACGGAGACCTATCTTGCAGCGTTACCAGCTCTACATAAATGGCCAGTACGTGGATCCCGCCGCGGGCGAGTGGTTCGAATCCGATAACCCCTGCGATGGCAAGCCCTGGGCCAGCATACCCAAGGGCAACGCCGAAGACGTGGACCGCGCCGTGCAGGCCGCGCACCGCGCCGGCCGCGAAGGCCCGTGGGCGAGCTATACGCCCAGCCAGCGGGGGCAATTGTTGCATCGCCTGGGCGACCTGATCGCCCGCGATGCCGAAACACTGGCACGCACCGAGGTGCGCGACAACGGCAAGCTGTACGCCGAGATGGCCGGCCAGCTCAAGTATGTACCACAATGGTTCTATTACTACGGCGGCCTGGCCGACAAGATCGAAGGCACCGTGCCGCCCATCGACAAGCCCGGCCATTTTGGCTACACCCGCCGCGAACCGCTGGGCGTGGTGGCCGCCATCACCCCCTGGAATTCGCCGCTGCTGCTGCTGGCCTGGAAGATCGCGCCGGCGCTGGCCGCAGGTTGCACGCTGGTGCTCAAGCCGTCGGAATTCACTTCGGCGTCTACCCTGGAATTCGTCAAGCTGTTTGAAGAAGCCGGCTTTCCGCCGGGCGTGGTGAACGTGGTTACCGGGTTTGGCGCCGAGGTCGGCACGCCGCTGGTCACGCATCCGCATGTGCGCAAGATCACCTTCACCGGCTCGGATGCCACCGGCCGCCTCATCAACGAACAGGCCGCCCGCGGTTTCAAGCACGTCAGCCTGGAACTGGGCGGCAAGTCGCCCAACATTGTGTTCGACGACGCCAACCTGGACGACGCCGTCAACGGCGCGGTGTCCGGTATTTTCGCGGCCACCGGCCAGACCTGCATCGCCGGTTCGCGCCTGCTGCTGCAAGACAGCATCTACGACGCTTTCGTCGAAAAACTGGTGGCGCTGGCGCGTACCGCCAAGATGGGCGACCCGATGCATGCCGATACGCAGGTCGGCCCCATTACTACACCGCCGCAGTACCGCAAGGTGCTCGAATACATCGACATTGCCCGCAATGAAGGCGCGCGGCTGTTGCTGGGCGGCGAGGCCGTACGCGAAGGCCCCTGGAAAGACGGACGCTTCATCCAGCCCACTATCTTCGGCGATGTGGACAACGCCATGCGCATCGCGCAAGAAGAAGTCTTCGGGCCGGTGCTGTCCATCATCCGCTTCAAAGACGAAGACGAAGCCGTCCGGCTGGGCAACGACATACGCTTCGGCCTGGGCGCGGGCGTCTGGACGCGCGACATCGGCCGCGCGCTGCGCATGGCCGAACGCATTCAGTCGGGCACGGTATGGGTCAACACCTATCGCCTGGTCAGCTACATGATGCCGTTCGGCGGCTACAAGGATTCAGGCCTGGGCCGCGAAAGCGGCATCGATGCCATGCGCGAATACCAGCAGGTGAAAAGTGTGGTGATCAATGCCGGCGCACCGGTGGGCAACCCGTTTGTGATGCGCTAGCGGCCGAAGCTTCACCAGGGTCCAGGCTCCGGCCAGGGTGCCTGGCCGGAAACGTGGCGATCGTCGGCGGTTTATCGCAGCGGCGTGCGGGCGGCCACCAGGGCGATGACTTCCGAGGCGCCGGCCTGCAGCAAGGCACGGGCAGCGGCATCGACGGTGCTGCCCGTGGTCATCACATCGTCGACCAGGCCTACCGGGCGCCCGGACAGGGGCTGGCCGCAATGAAACAGGCCCTGCGCACCCCGGCGGCGGGCCTGGCGGTTGCCGGCGGCCTGGCGGGGGCCTTCGCGCAGGCGCTGCAATAACCCCCGGCGTATTGGCAATTGCAGTCTTGCAGCCAGGCCGGCGGCCAGTTCGGCGGCCGGATTGAAGCCGCGCCGCCGCAAAGAAGCCTGGCTGGACGGAATCGGTACCAACAGGGCGGCGGGTGGCAAGAGCACCGCCTGCCGCGCCGTGGCTTCGGCCAGCAACTGCGCCAGCGCCGTGGCCAGCCCGTAGCGCCGTTCCGTCTTGTAGCGGCCGATCAGGCTGTCGAATGGCGGTTCGTAGTCGAACGCGGCGATGGTGCACGCAAAGGCGGGGACGGTAAGCGCGCAATCGGGGCACTGGCGCCCGCCGGGCCCCAGCCGCAGCGCGCAGCGCCCGCAGCGGGGGCTGCCGTCGTGCATGGTACGCGCGATATCGGCGGCGCAGCCCGGGCACAGCAACCCACCCGCGGCCAGGCCGCCACACAAGGGGCAATCCGATGCCAGGCCGGCCAGCATGCGCCGGGCGGCGGCGCGCAGCGAGAACATAAGGCGCGAATGGGCAATAATGGGCGGCATGACGGCTGGTCGAAGCACCGGACGGCCTATATCACATCACGCTTTCGCAGCGCCGCCGCCCGCGGTGCGCCTTTCATGTCACAGTCTTTGCCCGAATCCCCACCTACCCTGCCCCTGGTGCCCGCCCACGTCGTGCGGCAATTCTCGCGCCGGGGCGACTTGTCCGACGCGCAATTCCTGTATGGCGAGGTCGCCCGCCGCATGCTGGGGCGGCTGCAATACATACGCCTGCAGCCGGCCGTGCTGCTGGATGCGGGCTGCGGCGCCGGCGACAACCTGCCGTTGCTGCGCGAACGCTATCCCGACGCGGCCTACCTGGGCCTGGACGCCAGCGAAACCCTGCTTGAGCACGCCCGCCGGCGCCATGCGGCCGGCGGCGTGGCTCATTGGCTGGGCAAGCTGGTGGGCCGGCCGGGCAACGGGCCGCGCTTCGTGCGCGCCGACCTGGCCGACACTGGCCTGGCGGCCGAATCGCTGGACCTGGTGTGGTCCAACCTGGCGCTGCACTGGCATCCGGCGCCACACGCGGTACTGGCTGAATGGCGCCGCGTGCTCAAGGTGGGCGGCCTGGCGATGTTTTCCTGTCTGGGGCCGGGCACATTGCGCGAGCTGCGCCAGGCGCTCGACGATGCCGGCCTGCGCACCGCCACACCATCATTCGTGGATATGCACGACTTCGGCGACCTGCTGGTGGAGAACGGTTTTGCCGACCCGGTCATGGACCAGGAAACCCTGACACTGACCTACCGCAGCCCCGAACGGCTGCTGCAGGATGTACGCGCCCTGGGCGGCAACCCCGCGCGCGACCGGCGCCGCGGCCTGGCGGGGCGCGGCTGGCGCGAGCGCCTGTGTGCCGCACTGGAAACGCAGCGCAACGCCGAAGGCGTGATCCCGCTGACGATCGAAGTGGCCTACGGCCATGCCTGGCGCGCCGCCGCGCGGCGCAGCGCCCCGGGCGAGACGCGGCTGTCGGTCAGTGCCATCGGCGGACGCCGGGCGGGTTGACTGCCCGGCCGCGGCGCGGGACAAGTGCTCAGTGCAGGCGGTCGGGCCGCCAGCCCGGCGTGACGCCGGCTTCCGGCGTAGCCAGGGATTGCACCCCATGCACCGGCTCGGACGTGGCCCGAATGCGCCGCCGCGGCACTTCGGCCGCCGGGCCGGTCTCGCGTTCACCCCGCCACATACGCGCCATCGATTCAACGACCAGCGGCAGGTCGCGCACCCGGTGGAACTGGCTGCGCAGCCAGCGGGCGTCATTGCCGTTGCGGATGGAGTCGTCGCGCAGGGCCGTAAGCATGTCGCCAGTACCCAGTTCATCGGCAATGGGCAGCAGGCGCTGGAACAGGCCGCGCAGATGGTCGATCAGGCGCAAGCGCTGGCCTTCGGGAGTGACGTAGCTGCCTTGCAGGCCGAAACGGCACGCCTGGAAATGATTGCTGCGGTATGCCAGCCAGGCAGTCGGCGCCGGTTCGGGCTCGCGCGAGACCAGCACCGCCAGCGCCTGGGCGAACGCCGCCAATTGGCAAGCGCGTTCCACCGTCAGGGGGGTGTCGCACACGCGGATCTCGACCGTGCCGAATTCGGGCTTGGGGCGGATATCCCAGTACAAGTCCTTGATGCTTTCGGCCAGGCCGCTGGCGCGCAGCTGGGCGATGTGGGCCTCGAACCGGTACCAATCGGTAACGTCGGCGGGCAGGTGGCCGGCCAGCGGGAAACTGCTGACGGCATTCAGGCGGCAGCATGAGAACATGGTGTCCACGCCTTCGTAATAGGGCGAAGACGCCGACAAGGCAATGAAGTGCGGCACGTAGGGCGACAG
>DASPIV010000622.1:0-3506 GCA_035628955.1 Bordetella sp. | reverse complement strand
CGGGCCGACCAGGCCAAGATCTCGGTGCTGGACCGGGGCTTCATTTTCGGCGACGGCATCTACGAAGTCGTGCCGGTCTACGACGGCAAGCCGTTCCGCATGGCCGAACACCTCGACCGGCTGGACCGCAGCCTGAAGGCGCTGAGCATCCCGCAACCCATGCCGCGCGCCGACTGGCTTGCGCTCATCGGCCAATTGGCCAGCCGTTCGGCCACGCCCACCTGCATTGTGTACCTGCAGGTCACGCGCGGCGTCTACAAGCGCGATCACGCTTTTCCCACGCAAGACATCACGCCTACGGTGTTCGGCATGGCTACCGTGTTCAATCCGCCGTCGGCCGCGCAGCGCGAGCAAGGCATGCGGCTGATCGGCATTGCCGATGAACGCTGGCTGCATTGCGAAATCAAGTCGGTGTCGCTGCTGGGCAATGTGCTGGCGCGACAGCAGGCTGTCGAGGCGGGTGCCGACGAAGTCGCGCAGTTTCGCGACGGCTTCCTGACCGAAGGCTCGTCCAGCAACATCTGGGTGGTGTCGGGCGGCAAATTGCTGGCCCCGCCCAAGAACAACCTGATCCTGGAAGGTATCCGCTACGGCCTGATGGGCGAGCTGGCCGCCGAAGCCGGTATTGCGTTCGAAGCTTGCCGGCTCACCGAAGCAGACGTGGCCGGCGCCGATGAACTGCTGGTGACTTCAGCCACCAAGGAAGTGCTGCCGGTTACCCAGTACAACGGCAAGCCCGTGGGCAGCGGCAAGCCCGGCCCCGTTTATGCGCGGCTGCGTGCGGGGTATGATGCCCGTATCGCCGCCCTGTAGGCACTACGCGGCCGAATCCCCATGTCCACTATCCCGCCCGAAGAATCGCTGATCGAATATCCGTCTGACTTTCCCATCAAGGTGATGGGCAAGCAGCATCCCGAATTCGCCCGCACCATGACTGACGTGGTGCGGCAGTTCGATCCGGATTTCGATCCCGCCACGGTCGAGGTGCGGCCCAGCAAGGGCGGCAACTACACCGGCCTGACGTTCACTGTGCGCGCCACCTCGC
The DNA here is from genome assembly GCA_035628955.1 of Bordetella sp. Classification (GTDB taxonomy): domain Bacteria; phylum Pseudomonadota; class Gammaproteobacteria; order Burkholderiales; family Burkholderiaceae_B; genus Bordetella_A. The sequence continues at coordinate 2,461 of DASPIV010000622.1, read as the reverse complement.
GCCAGCAGCTCGACGACCTGTATCGCGCGCTGCATGGGCACCCCATGGTGTCCATCGTCCTGTAGGGCGGCCAGCCAGGCGCGTGCCATGATCAAGTGGCTGACCCGGCCGGCCGACTACGCGCCGGTATGGCAAGACATGCAGGCCTTCACGGCCGGGCGCGGCGCCGCCACGCCCGACGAGGTCTGGCTGTGCGAGCACGCGCCTGTGTACACGCTGGGCCAGGCCGGCAAGCCCGAACACTTGCTGAACCCCGGCGCCATTCCCGTGGTCATGTGCGACCGCGGCGGCCAGGTTACTTACCATGGGCCCGGTCAAGTGGTGGCCTATACCCTGTTCGACCTGCGCCGCGCGGGCCTGTTCGTGCGCGACTATGTGCGCCTGCTGGAAGACGCGGCCATCGGTACGCTGGGCGATTTCGGCATCGCCGGCGCCTGCCGCAAGCCAGGCGCGCCGGGCGTTTATGTGCCGGTGCCGCACGGGCCGACGGGGGAACTGGCCAAGATCGCGGCGCTGGGCATCAAGGTCCGCAACGGCCACGCCTATCATGGGGTGGCGCTGAACGTCGATATGGACCTGTCGCCATTCCTGGGCATCAACCCCTGTGGCTACGAAGGGCTGGTTACTGTAGACATGGCTGCATGCGGCGCACGGCCCGATCTGCCCCGGGTGGGCCAGTGCCTGGCCGAGCGGCTGCTGGCCGCCATGCCGCAGCCGGCGCACGCAACGCGCTAAAATGCCCTTTTCTCTCGGACCGCGCCCGTTTCCTCGGGCAGGGTCATGACGAAGGTGACGAATGTCCACGCTCGAGCCCACGCTATCCTCGAACGACTCGCAAGCGGCCGCGCCCAGCGCCTACGACGCCACGCAGAAACAAAAGTCGCAGGCCAAGACCGCGCGCATCCCCATCAAGATCGTGCCGGCCGAACGCTTGAAGAAGCCCGAGTGGATTCGCGTCAAGGCCGCCGCGCCGGGTTCGCGCTTCTACGACATCAAGCGCATTCTGCGCGAACACAATCTGCATACCGTCTGTGAAGAGGCCTCGTGCCCCAACATCGGCGAATGCTTCGGCAAGGGCACGGCCACTTTCATGATCATGGGTGACAAGTGCACCCGCCGCTGCCCGTTTTGCGACGTGGGCCACGGCCGCCCCGACCCGCTCGATACCCGCGAACCCGAAAATCTGGCGCGCACCATTGCCGCGATGAAGCTGTCGTACGTGGTCATCACTTCGGTCGACCGCGACGATCTGCGCGATGGGGGTGCCGCGCACTTCGTGGACTGCATTTCGCGTATCCGCGCGCTGTCGCCCACGACGCGCATCGAAGTCCTGGTGCCCGATTTCCGGGGCCGCCTGGAACGCGCGCTGGCTATCCTGAACGCCGGCCCGCCCGACGTCATGAACCACAACCTGGAAACCGTGCCGCGCCTGTACAAGCAGGCCCGCCCGGGGTCCGACTACGCCCATTCGCTGAAGCTGCTGGCCGAATTCAAGCAGCTGCATCCCGAAGTGCCCACCAAGTCGGGCCTGATGCTGGGCCTGGGCGAAACCGACGACGAAATCCTGCAGGTCATGCGGGATATGCGCGCGCATGGCGTCGACATGCTGACCATCGGCCAGTATCTGCAGCCGTCCGAGCATCATCTGCCGGTGCTGCGCTACGTGCACCCCGATACCTTTGCGATGTTCGAGCGCGAAGCGTATGCCATGGGCTTCACGCATGCAGCCGTGGGCGCGATGGTACGGTCGTCTTACCACGCGGATGAGCAGGCGCATGCCGCGGGGGTTAACTGACTGCGGGTCGCTGGGTCGCTGGGTCGCGTTGCTACGACTCGCATCGAATCTGGCTCACCTTACAGCGGGACGAACTGAGTTCTTGCGTTCTTGGCGTGGTTCTCTAAAAAGAAAGAAGCGTGCAAGGCCGGTTATTTCAGCCGCCCTGCGCGGCTGAAATAACCATTCGCGTGGTGTCAGGCGTACGCGTCCGCATCTTTTAGCGCCATGCCGCGTTGGTCTTTTTCTGACACGATCACATCTGGTGCCGCCGGCCATTCAATGCCGATATCCGGGTCGTTCCAGCGTATGCAGCGCTCGTGCGCGGGGGCGTAGTAGTCGGTGGCCTTGTAGAGGGTCTCGGCGACTTCCGACAGCACCATGAAGCCGTGGGCGAAGCCCGCGGGTATCCATAGTTGGCGCTTGTTCTCGGCCGACAGCAAGGCGCCGGCCCAGTGCCCGTATGTGGGCGACGAGCGGCGCAGGTCGACCGCCACATCGAAGATTTGCCCCACGACCGCGCGCACCAGCTTGGCTTGCGGCTGCTCGATCTGATAGTGCAGTCCGCGCACGACATCGCGCGTTGAACGGGAGTGATTGTCCTGCACGAAGATCGGTGCGCATCCCAGTGCGGCCTGCAGGCGCGCGGCGTTGTAGCTTTCAAAAAAAAAGCCGCGCGCGTCGCTG
>DASPIV010000621.1:0-21423 GCA_035628955.1 Bordetella sp. | reverse complement strand
GCGCTTACCTTCTCGATCAGATTGCCGCGCACCAGCACGTTGCTGGGGCCGGACAACGTGGCAGAGGTTCCGTCGAAGACGCGCACGTTCTCGAACAAGATCAACGAGGCGGCGGGTTTGGTCTGGCCCGCCGGGCCAGCGGAGCCGGCGGCATCGCCCGGGCTGGGCCATTCGTGCGCGAGGACAGAACCACCGGAAAGCAGCGCACCCAGGAAAATCGAACGCAATATCGACTTTGCACGCACAGGCAGTCTCCTGTCAGGGTGTATGGCCATGTCCCCACTGGAAGCGGGTCCTGGGATGGGTGGCCAAGAGTATTGCGCTTGACGATACGCCATGCGAAATTGCCACGCAAGAAGATTGCACAGGCAGATAGTGCCGCGGCGGTATTGCCAACTTGCGCATAGTAGGAGTATTAATAGGCTCTGCAGGCCTCTCCGGCGCCGCAGGCACCGGACCCGAATTGCGTGGATATTTTCAAGGAGCAATACCGATGAAAAGCGTCCCCCTTCTGTTGATGACGGCCCTGCTGGCCGGATGCGCATCCACGGCAGGCTCCCGAGACGACCTGGCACGCTACGGAACCGCTCCCAGCGATGAAGACCTGTACCAGTTGATGTCCCAATACCGGGATACCCTGCCTGCGACCCGCTACGTCTCTTACCGGGACAAGGGCTATGCGGATTCGGTCAGGAAAATCAGCTATACGGACCAGCAAGGCCAGCCCCAGTACGGCTGGCAGTACGAATTCGAAGTGGCCACCTACGACACGGTGGACCAGGCGCCCGCCGACTGGACGCCGCGGCGCGTCATTTTCTTCAATGGACGCCCCCTGCGGCTCGTCGACCAGGCAGGCAACCCCATCCGGCTGGAATCCGGAACGCCGCCGCCCGCCACGACAACCACGACAACCACGATTCCCACCCCGACCCCCTCTTCCACTTCCAACCCGCGCCGCTGACCGCGCGCCGACCATGGCGTGACCTTTCCTATCTTTCCGGAGCGAACCTCATGTATGAGCGCAGAAATGCCAGAGCAGCGGGTTGCATCAAGAGCATGGCGATTACCGTCGGACTGGTTTCGGCTGCCGTGCTTGCCGGCTGCGCGAATCCGACCGCGTCGTCGCGCGTCTACACCTTCGAACAAACGCAGCGTGCGCAGACCGTCGTGCTGGCCCATGTCACCAGTGTGCGGCCGGTGGTGATACAGGCCAGCAACACCAGTGGCCTGGGGGCTGCCGCGGGCGGGGTACTGGGCGCGGTGGCGGGCAGTGCCGTGGGCGGCGGTTCGGGCAGGCGCCTGACCACCGTGGGCGGCGGCATAGGCGGCGCGATGGCGGGCAACGCAGTCGAAAACGCCCGCAACCGCACGCAGGGCGCGGAAATCACCTTGCGCCTGGATAGCGGCGAAACCCGTGTGGTCGTGCAACAAGCCGATGTCCCGGTTTTTGCCGGGCAGCGGGTCCAGGTCATTACCCAGGGCAACACTACCCGCGTCGCCCCCATCTAGCGCGAGCCTCGGCGCGCCTACAAGGGGAAAAACACCGGTATCAACAGCACGCTGATGATGAGCGCGATCGCCATCATCGGCGTGCCGATTTTCAGGTAATCGGTGAATCGGTAGCCGCCGGCCACACTGACCAGGGCGTTCGATGGAGTCGATACCGGCGACATGAACGCCGCCGTGGACGCAATGGCCACCGTCATGGCGAAGGCATGCGGCGACACATGCAGTTCCTGGGCCACGCTGATCGCGATGGGGCCCATCAGTACGGCCGTGGCCGTGCCGGAAATCGCAATGCCCAGCAGGACCGTCGCCAGGAACACAATGCCCAACTGCCCATAGGCGCCCCAGGGTCCGGACAGCTGCAGCAGCAGATCGGCCGCCAGGTCCACCCCGCCGCTGCGCTTGAGCGCCACAGCGAACGGCAGCATGCCCACGATCAGGATCAACGCGCGCCAATTGATCGCCCGGTAGGCCACGTCCAGCGTGACGCAGCCGAACAGCCCCATCAGCAGGCAGCCGATCAGGCCCGCCATCACATTCGGCACCCAGTCGGTCAGCAACAGCAGCACCACCATGCCCAGCGCGAACAAGGCGTGCCAGGCCTTGCCGGGCACCGGCACGAGCGCGTCGGTCTCGACTGGCAGTGCCAGGCTGACCAGATCGTGCTCTTCGGACTGCAGCGAAAAAATACCCTTCCACGGGCCCACTACCAAGAGAGTGTCGCCCACCCGGATCCGCGCGCCCTGCAGCCTGTTCAGGGCCTTCTGGCCCCGCCAGACGCCCACGACTGACAGACCGTGATGCTTCAGGGCTTCCGAATCGCGCACCGCGGTGCCCACCAGCCGGGACTCCGGCGGGATGATCACCTCGACCATGCCCACATCGCGCGCCTGATCCGAGAAATAGGCATCGGACATCGGTAACTGTTCCAGGCCCTGCGCCGCGCAGAACTTGCCGATGTCGATTGCCGCGGCATCCGCGTCCAGCAACAGGATGTCGCCGGGCTCCATGACACTGTCGGGCGTGGCGTGCAGTACCGCCCTGGCAAAGCGCGAGCGCCGCTCGATCGCGATAACGCAAGCCTGGGCATCGGCTTCCAGCCCGCAGGCAGCCAGGCTGCGTCCGGCCAGGCCAGATCCGCTGGCGACCTGCAGGCGGTATGCCCGGCTCTGCAACGCGTACCGGGCGGCCCAGTTACCGATACTGGGCCGGGACCTGGCACGCGCGGCGCGTTCGCCGCCCAGCAGATGCCGCGCCGCAAGCATGTAGACCATGCCTGCCGCCATGATCGCGATGCCGATGGGCGTGAAATCAAAGAAATAGAATCCGGCGTACCCGTTGTAGACCAGCGCGCCGTTGATGACCAGGTTCGACGTAGTCGCCACCAGCGTCAACATGCCGCTGATCGCCGCGGCCGTACCGAGCGGCAGCAGCATCTTCCGGCTGGCCATGCCGGACTGCCGGCAGATGCGCAGCACGATCGGAATGAAAATCGCGACCACCGCGGTCGAGCTCATTATCGAGCCCATCAGCCCGACGGCGCCCATCAGCATGATGGTCAGCCGGCTTTCGCTGGTGCCGCCGTGGCGGACCAGCCAATCGCCCACCTGTTGCGCAATTCCCGTGCGGGCCAGCCCTTCGCCGATGACGAACAGACAGGCGATCAGGATGACGTTGGGGTTGGAAAATCCATCGAGGGCCTCGCGCGTCGATACCATGCCCGTCAAGGGCAACAGCACCATTACCAGCAAGGCCACGGCGTCCGACCGTGGACGCCCCAGCAGGAACAATACGATCGCCCCGCCCAGAATGGCCAGGACAATGACGAGATCGCCAGTCATCACGTTAAGTGCGCTCGGTATGGGCGGGCCCTAGAGCCTCATGTTTCCGGTTGTGATTCCCCATATGCCGGCCAGGCTGCCCAGGACGATAATCAGGAGAATGGGCCATTCGAAGCCGGCGAATACGGTGCCGTGCTGCTCGCGCCGCGCAATGATGAACAGGATCGTGCCTGGCGCATAGATCAATGCCGACAGCACGAAATAGCTGAAACCGCCCGCCAGGATCATGCCTATGGCATATATCGTGGCCACGGCTGCGATGCACAGCTCGAATTTGCGCCGGGAACTCCAGCCGTCGTAGGTTTCGCCCCGCAGCGCCATCAGCAGGCCGAAGCCGGCCACGAAGAAGTACGGTATCAGGCTCATGGAGCTGGCCAGGTTCTTGACCAGGACGAAGGTGTCCTGCGTGAACAGCGTGCCCAGCAGGAATAGCTGGACGATACCGTTGCTGAGCCACAGCGCCCGGTCGGGCACGCCGTGCCTGTTCTGCCGGCTGAGAAAGCTGGGCATGGTATTGGCGCGCGACGCGGCATGCAGGACCTCGGCCGCCAGGAGTATCCACGACAGATAGGCGCCGGCCACCGACACCATCAGGCCCACACTGACCAGCACGCTTCCCCAGGGCCCCACCGCGGCCCGCAGCACCCCTGCCATCGAAGGGTTGCGCAGGGTGGCAAGCTCGGCACGCGGCAGTATTCCGTACGACAGCAATGTCACGGATACCAGCAGCGCCAGAACCAGCAGGAACCCCGTCACCGTGGCCACCGCCACGTCGTCGCGGCGCTTGGCATAGCGGGAATAGACGCTTGCGCCCTCGACGCCCAGGAACACGAAGACCGTGATCAGCATGGTGCTGCGCACTTGCTCGAGCAAGCTGCCTTTGTCGGGGCTGGCGCCTTCCTGGATGTTCGCCCTGAGCACATCCATGTCCATGGCGAACGCCACACAGACAATGAAGATGAGAATGGGCACGATCTTGGCGATCGTCACCACCGTGTTCATCCCGGCGGCCTGCCGGATGCCGCGCAAGATGCCGAAATGCGTGGTCCACAGCAGAATCGACGACACCAGCACCGCCGGCAGCGTATCGCCGTCGCCGAAAAAAGGAAACACGGCGCCCAGGGTAGCCTTGAACACCACGAAGTAGCTGACGTTGCCCAGGCAGGCCGCTGTCCAATAGCCCAGCGCGGCCAGGAAACCGATGTAGCGCCCGAACCCGGCCTTGGCATAGGCAAAGATGCCGGAGTCCAGGTCGGGGCGCCGGCGCGCCAGAAACTGGAACACCATGGCCAGTGTCAACATGCCGGTGCCGGCTATCGCCCATGCCACCAGCCCGCCCAACGGGCCGGTGGAGCGCGAGAATACGCTGGGCAACGAGAATATCCCCGCGCCGACCATGGAACCCACGACCATGGCGATCAGCGCCACCCGGGAAAGCTTGGCAGTTTCCGCGTTCACAGTAGTCTCCCGTGCCAGGAGGCAAGGTCAAACAGGGATACCCGGGGCGCGGCCAGGCCGCACCCCGGCCGGGGTCGCGCCGCCCGTTTACTCGTAGGCGTCGCGCGCAATCGGGCAAGTCATGCAATGCCCGCCGCCGCGCCCTCTGCCGAGTTCGGCGCCCACGAAGGTAATGACTTCGATGCCGGCCTTGCGCAGCAGCGTGTTGGTGTACACGTTGCGGTCGTAGGCCAGCACCACCCCCGGCGAAACGCAGACCAGATTGGCGCCGCTATCCCACTGGGTGCGCTCGCGCAGGTAGGCATTGCCGCCGGTTTCCACCACGCGCATCTTCGATACCCCCAGCGCCTGGCCGATCACGTCGGTCAGCGAGCCTTTGTCTTTGTGCAGTTCCAGTTGGCCGGGCTTGTCGCCGGGCCGGTACGAGAACGCCTGGATATTGTTGACGATGTCGGGATAGGCCAGCAGGCAATCCCGGTCGGCGAAAGTCAGCACGGTGTCGAGGTGCATGGCCGCACGCAATTTCGGCATTGCCGCCACGATGACCCGGTCGGCCACGTTGCGCTCGAACAGCGACGCCGAGAGCTGGCTGATCGCCTGGCGAGAGGTCCGTTCGCTCATGCCGATGAGCACGGTGCGGTTGCCGATAGGCATGACGTCGCCGCCCTCCAGGGTGGCCAGCCCATGGTCCTGGGTCGGGTCGCCCCACCACACATTCACCTTGCCGGCGAAGGTGGGGTGGAATTTGTAGATGGCGGCCGTCAGGATGGTTTCTTCATGGCGCGCCGGCCAATACAGCGCATTGAGCGTGGCGCCGTTGTATATCCAGCACGTGGTGTCGCGCGTATACAGGGTATTGGGCAGCGGCGGCAGCAGGTACTCGGTGACCCCCGCCGCTTCCTTGATCAGCGCCAGTTGCTCGCCGCCGATCGACTCGGGAAACTCTTCGGTGGACAGCCCGCCGATCAGGGTTTCGGCGAGTTTGCGCGCCGGCAGCCCATCGAGATAACTGCGGATCTCATCGAGCAGGCCCAGGCCGACCTGGTTCGCCACCACCTGGTTGTCCAGGATCCACTTCTTGGCTTCGGCGATTTCCACTGTCTCGGTCAGCAGATTGTGCATCTCGACCACCTCGACGCCACGGTCGCGCATCTTGGTGATGAAATCGAAGTGGTCTCTTTTTGCGTTATCGACCCACATGACGTCGTCAAAGAGCAACGCGTCGCAATTGGACGGCGTCAATCGCTCATGAGCGCGTCCGGGCGCGCAGACCATTACCATGCGCAATTGCCCGACTTCTGAATGAACGCCAAATTCTACGGTTCCAGTCATGGTCAACTCCTAGTTAAATCGCGATCCAGCCGCGAACCAGACCCACAATGGCTGCGATGCAGCCTATCCATGCCACGATGAATACTGCCAGCTCGAACCCGGTGAACAACTTCCGTCCCTGTTCGCGCCGGGCCCAGTAGTACAGGGCGGATCCTGGCGCATACAAGAGTGCCGAGAGCAGGACGAACTTCAACCCTCCCGCAAAGATCATGAAAGTGGTGTACAACGCCGCGATACCCGCCAGTATCAAATCGCGGTTCTGACCGACGCCGTTTTCGTAGGTCTCGCCGCGCTTGGCCAGCATGAAGCCGTAGGCCGCCACCAGCAAGTACGGAATCAGCGACATGGCACTGGTCAGGCTCAGCATCAGTGCGAACGCATCGTTGGACCAGTACGTGCTGATCACGAACAATTGCACGATGATGTTGGTCAGCCACAGCGCCGTGGCAGGCACGCCATTCTTGTTTTCCCGGGCGAAGGCGCGCGGCATGTCCTGGTTTTTCGAGGCGGCGAACAACACTTCCGCGCAGATCAGCGACCAGGCCAGATAGGCGCCCAGCACCGATATCAGCAGTCCTACGCTGATGAACACCGCGCCCCAGGGCCCCACTACCGCGGACAGCACGCCGGCCATGGACGGCTGGCGCAGCGCCGCGATATCGCCCTGCTCCATCACGGCATAGGGCAGCATGGTGACCAGCACCATCAGGAACAAGGCCGACACGAAACCGATCAGGGTGGCTACCCCCACGTGCGATCGCTGCGAGGCATAGCGCGAGTAGACGCTGGCCCCTTCGATGCCCAGGAAGACGAATACGGTCACCAGCATGGTCAGCCTGACCTGCTCGAACAGGCTGGGTCCGTCGAGTCCCTGCGCGCCCCACAAGTTGGACCGGAACAGATCCAGTTTGAAGGCGAATATCAGGATAAGGATGAACAGCACGATCGGGATCACCTTGGCCACCGTGACCACGGCATTGATGAAGGCCGCCTGCTGCACGCCGCGCAGGATCATGAAGTGGAACAGCCAGATACCGACCGAGGCGGCCGCGATGGCGATGACGGTATTGCCGTCGCCAAAGATGGGAAAAAACGCGCCCAGCGTCGATTTGATCAATACCCAGTAAGAGACGTTGCCGATGCAGCTTCCTATCCAGTACCCGAAGGCGGATAGAAAGCCCAGGTAGTCGCCGAAACCTGCCTTGGCGTAGGCGAACACACCGGCATCGAGGTCGGGCTTGCGCTCGGCCAGGCTCTGGAACACGCGGGCCAGCGTATACATGCCGGCGCCCGCGATGACCCACGCGATAATGGCGCCGTAAACGCCCGTGGCCCCCCCGAAAGTGCGAGGCAAGGAAAAAATGCCCGCCCCGATCATCGAGCCCACCACCATGCCTGTCAGGGCGACGAGCCCCAGCTTCTTTTCTGTGCTGCTTTCCATCATTCACCTCGGCTGCAGAGATAAACACAGAGACAGGCGCAAGCTGCGCGCGCCCATGCTTCACCGGCATCGCATTGGCACTCGGTGGCGGCTGGTGCAAGCCCGCCCGCTGCGATCGGCGGATTTCCAATCCCGATGGTCAACTTCGGGCTATAGGCGTCATTTCCTGTCCTCCCATTGCCGTAGATGAGGTATCGAAGGCTGTCATCATCGCGATCAGCATCGGTACGCCGATGAAGGTGCCGGGAATTCCCCACACCAGCCCCCAGAAGAAAACCGCCACCATCACCATCAGCGGCGAAAGCGAAAATGCGCTGCCGGCCAGCCTGGGCTCCAGATAGCAGCCATAGATCACCTGGATGAAGTTCAGTACGAACAACACCGCCAGGCTGGCCTGCAGCGATTCGTACTGCACGAACGCGAAAAGTGCCGGGAAGACGGTGGCGACCAGCGGCCCCAGGAACGGAATGTAATTCAGCAGGAATGCCAGCCCGCCCCACGCGGTGGCCAGTTCCAGCCCCGCGTACATCGCGAACAGCCATACGGTGACCCCGGTCAGCACGCTGGCCACCGTGCGGATGACCATATAGTGGCGCAGCTTGCCGGCGACCTGGCTGGCCCCCGAAATCCAGCGGCGGCCATTCCTGGGCCCCAGCAACTTGCTGACCCGGCCGGGGGCCTCGTCCAGCTCGAACAGGCCCAGCGCGACGAAAACAATGGTCAGGAAGGCCAGCCCCAGCATGCTGTTGATCCTGAGAGCAATTTCTTGCACGGCCCGCAGCAGCCACGAGGCATTGATGTTGTCCAGGAAGATGCGCAGTGCCAGGGCGCCGTGCGGGTGCAGCCCATCGGTCTCCATGCTGAACAGCCGCTGGAACTTGCCTGCGTTGCCTATGATCCATTGGGCGATCAGCCCGAACCCCCAGCCTGCCAGGAACAGGAATACGGCCGCGCCCGCCGCCGTCAGCAGCAGAGTCAGTATCGAAGCCAGCGCAGCGGGCATGCGCCGGCACAGCGCCGCGCGTATGGGCGCCACCAGCGCAATCGTGAACAGCGCGAAGGCCAGCGGCACGAACACCGAACTGGCCAGGGACAGCAGGCCCAGGATGAGTATGGCGCTGATGATGCGCAGCGACAGTTGCGCCTGGTATCCGCCAAGCAGATCCGGGCGTCCGGTGCGGGGCTGTCTCATCTTGGGATGACTCCATCGATACGCTCGAGCATGTAGGAATAAAAGGGATTGGAGGTCAGCCGGGCCAGTGAATCCATGCCTATCACGAACACGCCGACTTCTCCCCGCATGGACATCGCACCCAGGCTGATGCCGAACTCTTCGATGTTGTCCGGATGCTGGCCGTACAGCGCGTCGCTGGTCGGAAACGGCAGGGCGATGTGCGATAGCGAATAGATGTCGCGCGGGTAGCGGATGCCGATGGGCCGGTCGACCACATCGACGGACCCGGCCTCGGTGATCCGTTCGATCATGTCGCTGGATGAAGTGCTGGCGTTGGTGACGACAGTCAGGCGGTAGTTGCGCCGTTCGCCCGGCAGCGTGCCCGCCAGGGTCCATTCTGCCCCGCGGCGAAAGAGCGGCCCCAGCTTGGAAGCCCGGTTCAGGTCGAACAGGACCAGCTCGCTGCCGTTTTCGGGCAGTCGCGCATACAGCGCATTGATCAGCGCCCGCGTGCTGACCGTGAAATCCAGCACCGAGTGGAAGCTGATGATGGGCGCAACCTGCCCCAGGCCGCCATTGCGCTCGCGCGCCGCCAGTTCGTCCTGCAAGGCCACGGTCAGGCTGTACGACTCGCGGGCCGCCTTGACGGGAAAAGAGTTGTACTTGAACGGATTGAACTCCGGAACAATACTCAGCCAGGCGGCCTTGGCGAATGCAGGCAGGATCGCGGGCAGGCCAGCCAGGCCGGCGAAGCGTGCAAAGCGCGTTATCCCGACCATGGGCGATATCAATACCAGCCGGTCCGGCGCAGCCAGCTCGGGGTCATCGAGCGCCTGCAAGGCGTACATCAGCGCCAGCGCGCCACCATTGGAAAACCCCGCCATATGCAGCGGCCGGGACGCCGGCACCCTGCGGCGCGCTTCGCGCATCGCCAGCCGCGTAGCGGCCGCCCAGTCGGGCCATTCGACATCCGTCAGCGAAGCCGGCACGGTGCCATGGCCTGGCAGGCGGATCGCCACCACCACGTATCCCACCGATTGATAGTGGACGGCAATGTGCCTGAGACTGTAGGGGGAATCGGTCAGCCCGTGCAGCAGCACCACGGCGCCCTTCGGTTCGCCAGCAGGCGCCAGCACATACGAGCGGTTCCAGTCATGCGCAAAATGGTTGGGATTGACCTGCGAACCCTCGAAGTAGCGATTGCTCTCGACCTTGTCCTCCGGGCCGATCTTTGCGCCGACATGCTGCCGCACCTGTGCAAACAACGCTTCTTCATGGGCCATGTATTGCTGCCACGACATCTGGTCCAGCTCGTTCGCATGGAGCTCATCGGGAACGTAGGTGTGCCAGGCGGCCAGCGGCGGGCTTTGCTGGATGTTGTAGATGCGCAGGCCCAGCAGGGTGACCAGCACGGTGGCCAGCGTCCACCCCAGGATCTTCAGGGCCTTTTTCAACAGCCTACTCATCCCCGCCTCCCAGGGCGACATACAGCGACACACCATTCTGTAACTGGGCAGCCCGCAACAGCAGAATCTGCTGTTCCGCGTTGAATAGGCCGCGCCGCGCATCGACGACTTCCAGGTAGATGGAAATACCGTTCCGGTATCTCAGGTCGGCCGTCTCGGCCAAGCGGCGCTGGGCCTGCACCGCGTTTGCCTGGGCGATCAATTGGTCGCGGTAGCGTTCGCGCCGCTCCAGCGCCGTGGCCACTTCGCTGAATGCGGTCTGTACCGTCTTCTGATAATTGGCCACCAGCTCGTCGCGGCGCGCCACCGCCAGGTCGACGCCAGCGCGCCGCTGCCCCCAGTCGAACAGGGGCAGTCCCAGGCTGGCTCCCACGGTCCAGATTTCGCTGGGCGACGAAAAAAGATCCGATAGCTCTGAAGAGGCGTAGCCGAATGAACTGGTCAGCGCGATCCGGGGAAAGAACGCCGCCCGCGCCACGCCGATATTGGCGTTGGCGGCGCGCAGCATGTCTTCCGCCTGCCGGATGTCCGGCCGCAAGGCCAGCAGGAACGAGGGCAAGCCGGCGTCCAGGTCCTCGAACTGCCCGGCGTTCCCGATGGGCCTGGACGGAGGCAAGGCGCCATCGATCTTGCCGCCCACCAGCACCCACAGCCGGTTCCAGTGTTCGGCGGTGGTGCGCCGCAGCTCTGCCAGCTGCGTCTGCGCCTGCGTCAACAAGATGGCCGACTGTTCGTAGTCCACCGACGAGGTCACCCCCGCGTCCAGGCGGTACTTGGCCACTTGCAGCGCATAGGTGCGCGTGTCGACCGTATTGCGGGCCAGTTCGATGCCCTCTTCGCCCGCTCGCGCGGCGTAATACGTGGCGGCGATATTGGCGATGAGCGACAGGCGGAAGGCGCGTTTGCCTTCCACGGTGGCCAGGTATTGCTGCCGCGCGGCCACGCTCAGGTTGCGCACCCTGCCCCAGAAGTCCAGCTCGAAGGCACTGACACCCACCTGCACGCTGTACTGGTTGAACTGGACCGTGCGGCGGCTATCGGCGAAGACGGGGTCCAGGCTGGACAGCGGCGACTGGTTGCGGCTGGCGCCCGCGCCGGCGTCGACCGCGGGCAAGCGATTCGCCTGCTCGATCCGGTAGAACGCCCTGGCCTGCTCGATGCGTGCCACGGCTGCCGCCAGGTCCCGGTTCAACTCCAGGCCACGGGCCACCAGGAACTTGAGCTGTTCGTCGCCGAAAAAGGCCTGCCATGTCAGATCTTGCGCGGGCACGCCGGCGGCGGCGTCGGACTCTGTATAGCGGTCGGGCACCACCACGTCGGGGGTCCGGTAAGACGGCGACAGGTCGCATGCCGACAAGCCTGCGCATAAACACGCAACCCATAGAGCGCGGCGCATCGTCACGCCTCCGTCCCGTTGCCGCGGCCGCCCGCGGGGGTATCGGGCTGGCCAGGGGGGCCCTCTGCTTTCTTCCGCCCGCCGAACCATTTCCGCACGACCACATAGAACAGCGGCGTGAAGAACACGCCGAATATCGTGGCGGTCAGCATGCTGCCCATGACGCTGGTGCCCACCGCCTGCCGGCTGGCGGCCCCGGCGCCCGCCGCGAACACCAGCGGCAGCATGCCCAGCACGAACGTCAGGCTGGTCATGACAATCGGGCGCAGCCGCTGCCGTGCGGCATCGACCACCGCTTCCAGCCTGTCACGGCCTTGTTCTTCTTCTTTGATGGCGAATTCGACGATCAATATCCCGTTCTTGGCCGCCAGGCCGATGATGGTGACCAGGCCGATATTGAAGTAGACGTCGGCCGACATGCCGCGTGCCAGCGTGAACCCGGCCGCCCCAAGCAGGCCGAACGGAAGAATCAGCAGCACCACGATAGGTACCGACCAGCTTTCGTACAAGGCCGACAGCAGCAGGAACACAACCACCAGCGACAAGAGCAGCAACAGCGCCACCTGGTTGCCGGCCTGGGTCTCTTCGAAAGCCGTGCCGGTCCACTCATAAGTGAGCCCGTCGTCGAGCGTGTCGCCGGCGATGGTTTCCATGGCGCGCAACGCGTCGCCGCTGGAATTGCCCGGCGAGGCCTCGCCCGAAATCGTGATCGCCGGAAACCCGTTGTAGCGCTCCAGTTGCTGGGGGCCGTTGACCCAGCGCATGCGCGAGAATGCCGAGAATGGCACCATCTGGCCCCGGTCATTGCGCAATTGCAGCGCGGCGATGTCTTCGGGCCGCATGCGCTGGTCGGGATCGGCCTGCAGGAAAACGCGCAGCACGCTGCCGTCATGCACGAAATCATTGACATAGTTCGACCCGAACGCCAGCGACAGCGCCTGGTTGACCTGGGCGACCTGCAATCCCAGGGCGCGCGCGTGCACGCGATCGATTTCCACATAGAGCTGCGGTGCGGGCGGCATGCCGTCGATGCGCATGCCCATCAACGTCGGGTCGCGGGCCGCCGCCGCCAGCATCGCCGCGCCGGCCTGGTCCAGCACCGGCCCGCCCATGCCGCTGCGGTCCTGCACCTTCATCGAAAAGCCCGAGGCATTGCCCAGCGACGGGATGGGCGGCGGATTGAGCGCAAAGATAAGCGCCTCGGGCACGGCGCGAAAAGCAAGGTTGCTGCGGCCCACCATGGCATCGACGGAGTTGGCCGCACCAGGCCGCTGGGCCCAGGGATACAGGTCCACGAAGGACATGGCGGCCGTCTGCCCTTGGCCGAAGAAGCTGAATCCGACTACCGACGCAACGTTGCGTACCACGCTTTGCTGGCGCAGCATCTGCTCTGCCTGGCTTACCGCCCGTTCCGTGGTCTCGGCCGTGCCGCCGGGCGCGGCCGTGTAGGCAACGAAGAAGTATCCCTGGTCTTCCGATGGCAGATAGCCGCCGGGCAGGCGCGAGAACAGGAATACCGCGAAACTGCATACCACCAGGAACGCCAGCATCCAGCGCAGCGGATGCACCAGCATGCGCTGCACACCGAGCACATACCACCGGGTCGCGCCATCGAACCCCGCGTTGAACTTGTCGAACACCCATTGCTTGCCCTGGTGCACCCGGCTCAACCAGTTGGCGCGGCGCCTGGTGCCCGGCGAGCCGGCGGGCTCGGGCAGTTTCAGCAAGGTCGCGCACAGGGCTGCCCCCAGCGACAGGGAAAGTACGGTCGATATCACGATGGATACTGTCAGCGTGATCGAGAACTGACGGTAAATCGCGCCGCTGGATCCGGGAAACATCGCCATGGGGACGAACACGGCCACCAGCACCAGGGTACTGGCGATGATCGGCCCCCACACCTGGCCGATCGCCTTGCGGGTGGCCTCGCGCGCGGTCAGGTTCTCTTCTTTCATGATGCGCGAGACATTCTCGGCGATCACGATGGCATCGTCGTTCAGTATCCCGATCGCCACCACCATGCCGAACAAGGACAGCAGGTTCAGCGACGCGCCGAACATGAACAACCCGGCGCATGTGCCTATCAGGGCCATGGGCACGACCAGGGTCGGGATCAGCGTGCTGCGCCAGCTTTGCAGAAAGATGAACACCATCACCGTCACGAGCGCCAGCGCCTCGACCATGGTAACCACGACGGACTGGATCGAGGTTTCGATGAAGGGCGTGGTGTCGAACGGAACCGTCCAGCCGACCCCGTCGGGAAAGATGGACTCGAGCTCGGTCATGCGCGCGCGCACCCGCTGCGCCACGTTCAAGGCATTGGCGTCGTTGGCCAGCTGGATGGCGATGCCCGCGGCCGGCCTGCCATTGACGCTGAGCCGAAAGCCATAGTTGTCATTGCCCAGCTCGACCCGGGCCACATCGCCCAGCCGCACGACCGAACCGTCGGTGTTGACGCGCAGGATGATTTCACGGAACTGCTCGGGGGTGGAAAAGCGGCTTTGCGTCACGATCTGCGCATGGAACTCGGCGTTTGCCGATAAAGGCTGATCGCCCAGTGCGCCGCTGGCCACCTGGGTATTCTGCTCTTGTACCGCTCTCAGCGCGTCGCCCGCCGACATCTGATAGCTGGCCAGCTTGCTTTCGTCCATCCATATCCGCATGGCATAGGGCGACCCGAAAAGCTGCACGTCGCCGACACCAGGGATGCGCCGCAACTCGTTCAGGATATTGTTCGAGGCGAAGTTGCCCATCTGCACCGTCGTGACCTCGGGGCGGTCGGACTGCAGCGCAAGCAACATCAGGAACCCCGACGACGCCTTGGTCACGGTGATGCCCATTTGCCGAACTTCCTGCGGCAGCCGGGGTTCGACGCGGCTCAGCCGGTCCTGCACCTGGCCGCGCGCCACGTCCAGGTCGGTGCCCGGCTCGAATGTCACCGTGATCTGGGCCGAGCCGTTGGCCCGGCTTACCGCCGCCATGTACAGGAAGTTGTCCAGCCCGTTCATCTCTTCTTCGATGATCGAGGTGACATTGCGATCGATGGTGGCCGCATCGGCGCCGCGGTAGTGCGTCTGTATGCTGATCGAGGGCGGCGCAATATTGGGATACTGCTCGATGGGCAGCAACACCAGGGCAATGGCGCCGAACAACAGGATGAACAGGGCCACGACCCATGCGAACACCGGGCGGAACACAAAGAATGAATTCATGGTTCGGCTTCCGCTATCGGCTCGCACTGTCCTCGGAGGGGGTGACCCGCTGTCCCGGCCTGACCTTGTGCCATCCATCGACAACGACCCGATCCCCGCTGTCGAGCCCCTGGCGCACCACCCAGTGGCCCCCCTGCTGCTCGCCTATCTCGACCTGCCTGGGCTGCACGACGTCATCCGCTTCGACCACGAGCACAGTCGCGATGCCGTTGTTCAATTGCACCGCCCGCGCGGGCACGCGTGCCCCATCGTGCCGTACCCCGACGTGGAAGCGGCCCCTGACGAATTGCCCCGGCAACAACGCCCGGTCGGCATTCTCGAACTGGGCCCGCACTGTCTGCGCGCCCGAGGTGCGGTCCACCACCAAGTCGGCAAAATCGACCACGCCCCGCTCGGCATACTCCCTGCCATTGGCCAGGGTGAGCCGAACCGAAAACTTGTTGTCTTCCGGCGTGGTCAACGCGCCCGACCGGACATACTCGGCCAGGTCCAGGATGGCCGTACTGGATTTGGTGAATGTGGCGCTAATGGGCGATATCTGGTTGATCTGCGCCAGCAAGGTGGCCTGGGCGGCACTGACCAGCGCCCCTTCGGTCACCAGCGCACGCCCGACCCGGCCCGCAATGGGTGCGCGCACCGTGCAGCGCTCCAGCCGCAGGGTGGCCAGCGTCACGGCGGCCCTGGCATCGGCTACATTGGCCTGCGCCTGGCCCAGCGCCGCCAACGCCGCATCGTATTCCTGTGCGCTGACGGCCTGGCGGCTGACCAGCGGGCGGAAGCGCTGCGCAACCGAGGCGGCGTTCTTCTGCACCGCCAGCGCGCGCTGCAGCATGGCTTCGGCCTGCGCAAGCTGGGCCTTGTAGTCGGCGTCGTCGATCTGGAACAGCGGCGTTCCCGCGGCCACATCGGTGCCTTCGGTATAGAGCAGCTTCTCGACAATGCCATCCACCCGCGCCCGGATTTCGGCGGTGCGTTGCGGCTCGATGCGACCGGGCAGATCGAACTCGAAGTCGATCGGTTCACGGGTCACGGTCGTGACCAGTACGGTGGTTGGCGGGATGGCGGCGGCGGGCTCGCCGCCACGATCATTGCAACCGGCCATCGCCACGGCCAGCACCAGGATTGCGATCCACCACGCATGGCAAGACCTGCCATTCTCTCGCGTCATCACCAACCTCCCTGGCGACGAGTCAGGCCTGACAATCAGGCGGCTTTCGTCGGGTCATACCAGATCGCATGCCGGGCCAGGCTCTCGAAGCCTTCGTTACCGCCCCACAGGCCGATCAAAGACCACTGCGAATATGAACAGCACATTGCAAGCGCCGGCTTCGAACGGCCATGGCGCGCTTAACCGGTTGAATAGAGGTTGTGGTTCAAACTGCCCCGGGCTTCGTCGCCGCGGCCGAAGACGCGTTGAATCCGGGGCACTTGTATGCTGCAAGCCCGAACAGTGCGGGACAGGCAGACATTTCGACACGGAACAATCCGACACAGAACAATCGAAGAAATCGACTTTCGCATGAGCATCCAATGCGAGGGATCAGGGCCTGGCACACAGCTTGCCAGGGACCAACGATCATTACTTGCTCATTCGCCTGCGGGAACGCCGGCCCTATTGCGATACGGGCGGCACTTGCCTAACTTTAAGTACGGTCATGCAAACGCGCAAGTACTTGCGAGAATTTTCTATATTTTCTTACTAAAGAAGCTGCGGCCGTGGCCACGGGGCTTCCAGGTGTAAACTCGGTCGCCTGGACTTTTACTTAGGCATTCCATGCGCCTGCTTATTGCTCTGCTGCTGCCCTGGCTGGCTTTCTTCACGATCGGCCGCCCTATCGCCGGCATCATCTGCCTGATCCTGCAGATCACTCTGATTGGCTGGATTCCGGCCGCCATCTGGGCCGTGTACGCCCTGAGCCAATACAACACCGACAAGAAAATCAAGCAGGCATTGGAATCCCGCTGACGCGGGCCGGCCAGGCCTGCCCGGCCAAGCCCCCCCGGCCGGACCTTCCCGGCCATTAGCGTGAATCGGGCTCGCGGCCTTCGCCGTACAGGTTCTGGTTATCCTCGATATCGCCGAATTTCCCGCCGCGGGCCTCGCGATAGGCATTGCGCCGTCGCGGATCGTCGGCTGCGATGCCATAGCCGCGGTTGAAACCGGTGCCTTCGTAGTTGCCGCTATCCGCGCCCTGTTCGTAGGGCTGCGCTTCGCCACCGGTGCCGCTGCCGTGGTGGCCGGCCGACTCCATGCCCGCCGGACCCGTGTCTTTCGCATGGGCGGCAGCCTGCCGCCCATGGCCCGGATCGGGCACACGCCGGCGGTCGCCAGCGATTTCATGGCCCGCGCCAGCGCCGCCCGCCGGCGCAGTGCCGGCACCGTTATCCTGCTCGGAATCGCTCCAATCACTATGAGGCACTTGCGCTCCTTCAGCCAGCGGCGATGTGTGGCGGCGTCCGGCCTCGCCTGGCTGGTCCGGGCGTGGCTCGGTCTTCTGGTGATTTGCCATGATCGTCTCCTGGATGTCCGGCACACGGCTGTGCCGACGCGGCAGGCCGCCGCTGCGCATGCCTGCAGCAAGCCATGTGCCGCGCGTACGCTCTGCGGTACAGTAGCCATTCCATTTTCACCGCCCCCCCGGAGCCCGGCCATGGAATTCGTGATTCCCAGTACCGCCAACCTGGCGCTGTTCGTCAGCGCCGCGTTGATCCTGTTGGTGATTCCGGGGCCCGCCGTGCTCTACATCATTACCCAGTCTGTCGAGCAAGGCCGCAAGGCGGGGCTGGTGTCCGACCTGGGCATCCATACGGCCACGCTGGTACATGTGATGGCGGCCGCGCTGGGGTTGTCGGCCTTGCTGGCGTCTTCGGCGCTTGCGTTCAGCATCGTGAAGTATGCCGGGGCCGCGTACCTGATCTGGCTGGGCCTGAAGAAAATCTGTACACGCCCGGTCGTCGCCGCTATCGATGCGCCGCCCAAGGCGCGGCGCTACGGCCAGATGTTTCGCGACGGCTTCCTCGTCAACCTGCTCAATCCCAAGACGGCGCTGTTCTTCCTGGCCTTCCTGCCGCAGTTCGTCGATGTCGGCCGTGGCCACGTGGCTACACAGGTGGTATTCCTGGGTCTGCTCTTTACGCTGTTGGGCCTGGCCAGCGATGCGTGTTATGCATGCGCAGCCAGCGCCGCCGGCCGCTGGCTGCGGCGCAGCCGCGGCTATCTGCAATTCGAACGCTATGTGGGCGGCACCATGCTGATCGGGCTGGGCATCGCGGCGGCGGTCGCCGGCAACCACAAGAAGTAAGCCGGCCGCCAGCGGGCCGGCCGAAAACGATCGCCACTGCAGCGCTGGCTATGTAAAATGGCACCCGGGTGTCAGCCGCATCGTGCGGCGAGACAGGTTGATTGCGTTGGTCGGGCCGCCGCGCAGGATACCTGCGTCCATGAATCGACACCATTCCGCCCCGCGGAATCTGCCGCGTGCCCAGCTGCTTGCCGAGCGGGCCTTTGCCACCCTGGAACGTTTCCTGCATATCGAAGCCGTCAGCGGCATCGTGCTGCTGGCTGCCGCCGCCATCGCGCTGATCTGGGCCAATTCCGCCTTTGCGCATAGCTATCACGACTTGTGGCATACGCCGCTTTCATTCGGGCTGGGCAGCTATCAATTCGCGCAGCCGCTGCATTTCTGGATCAACGATGCATTGATGACCATTTTTTTCCTGGTCGTCGGCATGGAAATCCGCCGCGAAATCCACGAAGGCGCGCTCAGCGATTTCAAGCAGGCCGCCCTGCCCCTGGCCGCCGCGCTGGGCGGAGTCGCCGTGCCCGCGCTGATCTACCTGGCTTTCAATATGGAAGCCGGGCGGCGCGATGGCTGGGCCGTGCCCACGGCCACCGACATCGCTTTCGCGGTGGGCGTGCTGGCCTTGCTGGGCCGCTCCATACCCGGCAACGTGCGGGTGTTCCTGCTGGCGCTGGCCATCATCGACGACATCATCGCCGTGCTGATCATCGCCTTCTTCTATTCCGGCGGCCTGGACTACAGCGGCTTCCTGGTGGCTGGACTGGGCGTCCTGGCGGTACTGGGCCTGCAGCGCATCGGTGTCGGCTCGGCCTATGCGTATGTGATCCCCGGTACCATCGTGTGGGTGGGCCTGCTGATGACCGGGGCGCACCCCACACTGGCTGGCGTGGTGCTGGGCCTGATGACGCCGGTGGTGTCCCGCCAGATGCACGAACGGCCGGTGGACATGGTGTCGCGCGCGGCCGGCGACCTGGCGGAATACGATACCGCTGCCGACACTCCTGCCGGCAGCCTGGCGCAGCCGCTGCGGCGGTTGCGCCTGGCGCAGCGCGAAGTGCTGCCCCCCGTCGTGCGCGTGCAGGCCGCGCTGCACCCTTGGGTGGCCTATACCATCATGCCGTTGTTTGCCCTGGCCAACGCGGGCGTCAGCCTCGATGGCATCGATCTGTCGGCCGGCGGCTCGCAATGGGTGATGGCGGGCGTGGCTATCGCGCTGGTCGCGGGCAAGCCCGCCGGCGTGATCGGTGTCAGCTGGCTGATGGTGCGCCTGGGCTGGTGCAAGCTGCCGCCCGGCGTAAGCTGGGGCGGTATCGCCCTGATCGGCCTGCTGGCCGGCGTGGGTTTCACCATGTCGATATTCATTGCCATGCTGGCCTTTGCCGACAATGCCAACCTGCTGGGCGCGGCCAAGCTGGGTGTGCTGCTGGGATCGCTGGCGACGGCATTGCTGGGCCTGGCCTGGGGCACTGTCTATGCGCGCCGCCTGCGCGCGCGCACTCCTGCCGGTGGCTCGGTGCCGCCCGCGGCCGTCAGCTGAGCCCTACCCCTGGCCGCCTGCCTGCGCGCAGGCGGCCGGCTCGGCCACGATGGCGCGCGCCAGCGCCACGAAACGGTGGACCAGGTCGCTGGGGCCGTCTTTCCAATACGCCAGCAACAGTGGGCAGTTGGCCACGCCTGCCTCCAGCCGCCCATAATGCACGCCCTCGGTCCGCAAGCTGGCATAGGCGTCCGGCAGCAATGAAATGCCCACGCCGGCCGCCACCAGGCCGACGATGGTGGTGCCTTCGCGCGCCTCTTGCGCAACCTGTGGCACCAGGCCGGCGCGGTTGAACAACTGGATGATCTGGTCATGCAGGCCGCAACTGATTTCGCGCGGAAACAGGATCAGCGGATATGACGCCAGTGCCTTGACCGGAATACGGCCCTGGTACGCGGCCAACGGATGATCGCTGGCCACCACCACGCGCAACTCGTCTTTCCAGAACGGTACGAACCGCAGGTTTTCGGGCGGCTGGAATTGCGGTGCCGGCCGCAACAGCCCGATATCGATGCGCCGGGCCTGCAAGGCCTGCAGCTGCTGGCCGGTCGGCATGTGGGCGATCTCGAGCCGCGCCAACGGCAGTTCCTGGCGGAATGTCTTGATCAGGCGGGCAAAGCCGGCCACCAATGGCACCGAACCGGTAAATGCGATGCGCAGCAAGCCGGCCTCGCCCCGGCCGGCCAGTTGGGCCAGTTGCACCGCGCTGGCCAACTGGCCCAGCGTCAGGCGCGCCTGTTCCAGGAATACGCGCCCGGCCTCGGTCAGCCGCAGGCTGCGGTGGGCACGCTCGAACAGCCGCGTCCCCAGCGCCTCTTCGAGCGCCTTGATCTGCATGCTCAATGGCGGCTGGCTGATGTTCAGGCGGCGCGCGGCGGCCGTGAAACTGGCCTCTTCCGCCACCGCCACAAAATACCGTAATTGGCGCAGGTCCATGTATTCGATTTTTATATGGAAAACCGGTAGAAATATATATTTGACCCTAGGTAGAGCGCATAGCACCATAGATCGAGGGTGGACGCAATCCTGGCGTACCGGCCCCCGGGCCCGCAGAGCCCTTCCACAAGCCACCAAGGAGACAAAAACATGGGTATCCACGCACCCTATCGGCGCTGCAAGCTTTGGCAGGCCGTCCTGGCCCTTGCCGGCACGGCATTCGGCGCCTGCATGCCCAGCGCGGCGGCACCGGCGGACAGCTTCCCCGACCATCCGGTGCGGATCGTGGTGCCTTTTGCGGCGGGTGGCGCCGTCGACAGCGTGGCCCGCATCATCGGCGAGCCGCTGTCGGCGCGGCTGGGCCAGCCCGTCATTGTCGAGAACAAGCCCGGCAACCATGCCAATATCGGCACTCATGATGTGGTACGCGCCCAACCCGACGGCTACACCATGCTGCTGGGCGCGAACGGGCTGGCTACCAATCCCTGGCTGGACAAGAACCTGCCTTTCACCCCCATGAAAGACCTGGTGCCGGTCGCGCGGGTGGGATATGCGCCCCTGGTGCTGGTAGTGGATGCCGAATCGCCGTACCAGACGCTGAAACAATTGCTGCAGGCCGCCCGCGACAAGCAGGGAAAGATGAACTATGGCTCATCCGGCGTGGGCGGATCGGGGCATCTGGCCGTGGAAATGCTCAAGCGCACGGCGGACATCCAGGCCATGCACATCGGCTACAAGGGCGGCGTACCGGCCCTGACCGACCTGATCGGCGGGCGCCTGGATTTCATGATGGTCAATCCGCTGGAGGCGGCGCCCCGCGTG
>DASPIV010000620.1:0-4357 GCA_035628955.1 Bordetella sp. | reverse complement strand
AGGAACTCGCCCGGGGTGGTGAGCGCGTGGCCGAATACCGTGGGCGGCGGGATACCCACCAGCCCGCCCAGCCCCCCGGTTACGCCTTTCCATTCCGAAAACACCGTGACGCCGATCACTTGCAGGCCCAGCGAGGCCGCCACGAAATATTCGCCGCGCACCCGCAGCGCGGGCAGTGCCAGCACCATGGACAATGCGCCCGACAGCAGCACGGCGCCGGCCACGCACAGCAGCAGCGAATCGCTGAAATGCATGGCGATGTTGGCGGCGGTGTAGGCCCCCACGCCAAAGAAAATGGCATGCGCCAGCGAGAAGATGCCCGCGTAGCCCATGATGAAGTTCAGGGTGACCGCCAGCATGGCGTTCACGCAGAACAGCACGGCAATATTTTGCAGATAAGCCAGCATGCGTTGCCTCGTGTACAGGCGTCTAGGACGCGACCGCGCGGCCGAATACGCCGCCGGGCCGGAACAGGATGAACAGGAACAGCACCACGAAGGTGACGGCCTCGCTCCATTGCGGGTCGATCCACGCCAGCGACAGGTTCTCGGCCATGCCCAGCAGCAGGCCGGCCACGGCCGCGCCACGCAGGCTGCCGACGCCGCCCACGATGGTGGCCGCGATACTGATCAGCATGACGTGATGGCCCATGGACGGATTCAGCCCCGACGTCGCCGCGGTCAGGATCGCCGCCGGGACCGCCAGCAGCGAGCCGATCAGGAAGACGTACTGCGACAGCCGGCGCGGCGTCATGCCGTAGACGCGCACCAGTTCGGGGTTTTCGCCCAGGGCGCGCAGGGCCAGGCCCAGGTTGGTGTGGGTCAGCAGCCAATGCAGTGCCCCGAAGGCCGCCAGCGCGCACAGCACCGCCACCGCGGCCATCGGCGCGACGTACAGGCCGGGCAGCAGTTCCAGGCTTTTGCTCAGGGGCGTGGGCACGGTGACCAGCCCGCGTCCGAACACGATGGTGATCACGTTCTGCGCCACGATGGCCAGCCCGAACGACGCCACGAACACGGTGAAGAAGGCTCCTTCGTGGCGCTGGATGACCGAATACACATAACGGTCGACCAGCACACCGAACAGGGCCGCCGCCGCGCTCGCGCCCAGCGCCGCCAGCGGCCATGCCCAGCCCAGCACCGTGTACAGCTCGTAGAACATGAAGCCGGCCAGGGTGAAGGTGGCGCCGTGCGCCACGTGGAAGACCCGGGTGGTGCCGAAGATCAGCGAGAAGCCCGCTGCGATCAGCGCATACAGGGCACCGGTCTGTATGCCGTTGACGAAAAGCTGGATGAACAGCATGGGCTGGCGGTCCTGGCTTGCTGCCGGTCAGGGCGCGGCGTCGGCGAGGGGCTGGGCGCCCTTGTCGCCAATCTGGTTGATCTGGATCGGGGCCTTGATGGTGCCGTTATCCGCGAACGACACGGTGGCGCCGACGAAGTCGAAGGTCTTGGTGGCCTTGCGCTGCGCCAGCAGGTTCTCGCCGGTAATGGGCTTGCCGGCTTTTTCCAGGGCGGCGGCCAGCACGGCGAAGGTGCGCACGGCGTTGTAGTAGTTCAGCACGTACATGTTGGGCGCCTTGCCATACTTCTTCTTGTAGTCTGCCAGCATGCTGCGCGTGATGTCGTCGTTCTTGTCCCAATCGACTTTCTGGCTGGTGAAGATCGCGCCTTTGGATTCCGGCAGAGACAGGGTGGACGGAATGGCAAAGGCCGAATAGCTGACGATCTGCTGCGATACGCCGTTGTCGCGCAGTTGCTTGACGATCTGCCCTTGCTGGCTGCCGTACGACGCGATGTAGACCGCGTCGGGCTTCACGTCGCGCACCCGCGCGGCTATGCCCGAGAACTGCTGCGCGGTGGCCGGCACCGAGAAGCTGCCGACCAGCTCGCCGCCGTTCTTGCCGAGTTCGGCCTGCAGCTCCTTGACCACGGACTGGCCCAGCGGGTCGTCGACGTACACCAGCGCAATGCGCTTGAGGCCGCGCTCTTTGACCAGGTAGGGCACGATGGCGCGTACTTCGAAGTCGACCAGCGGGATCGTGTTCCAGAAGTACTCGCCCAGGTCGGCCAGGTCGGGTCCCACGCCGCCGCCGTTGACCATGACGGTCTTGCTGCGGGTGCCGACGGGCGCAATGGCCTTCGATACGCCCGTGAATGCGCTGAGCACGAACGGCACCTTGGCCACGTTCACCAGCTTGTTCATGCCGATGACGCCCTGCATGGGCAAAGCCTGGCTGTCTTCGTACACGATGGACAGCTTGCCGGACAGCATCTTCGATGCATTGATGTGTTCGACGGCCAAGTTGGCGCCCGAGCTGAAGATCTGGCCGTATTCGGCATTGCTGCCGCTCATGGGCAGCAGGCCCCCGATGGTCAGGTCGGCCGCGGTGGCCAGCGATGTCAAGGTCAGGCCCTGGCATAGCGCCAGGCCGGCAAGCAGCTTCTTCATGGATGTCTCCGCACGGTGTCGTGGTTGTTGTGCGCCGCAGCGTCATGACGGCCGGCTGGCGGCTACGAAAATGCTAGCTAGTCTGAATGATGCGACCTATTCGGATTTGCTTAACTGCGGGTTTTCCCGTGCGCGGGGCGGCTGCATATATCAGCGATATTGATTAATGGCAAAAAATTTGTCGTTTGTGATTGACATTTCGCTTCCCTATCATCGCCTCACTAAACGCTAACGGCTGTGCGCAGCCAGGAAACAGGGGAAAGCATGAACATGTTCAAACGGGGCGCCCGCGCAGGCGCCCGGGCGATGCTGCGCTCGGCGGCCATCATGGCCGGCGCGGCCAGGATGGCCTACGGATTGGCCGACTTCCGCATTTCTTTTGCCACCAGCCTGGACTTGCTCGAGCGCGGTATCGATCGGCTGGCCCAGGCTGCGCTGAACCCCGCGCGGCGGGCACTGGCCATCAGCGGCGGGCGTTTTTCAGCCAGTCGCTGATCAGGGTCAGGACCTGCTGCGGTTTCTCGCGTTGCGGCACATGTCCGCAATCTGCAAGGATAACGGCGCGCTCCCGGGTGAACTTGGCGATCCGTTCAGCGTGAGCGGTCGACCCGTATTCATCCTGGTCCCCGTGCAGGGCCAGTACCGGGCAATCCACGCGGCGCAGTTCAGCGTCGAGATTCCAGTCGGCAAAACCCGGCGCCAGCCAGTTGTCCACCCAGGCACTCAGTACCCAGGCCGCCTTGTCGCCGTGGTACTTCATCAGGCGGTCGAGCTGCCCGGGTTGCGCGAAACTGTGCCGGGCTTCGCGTATGCCCGCCAGCGTGCGTTCTTCGGCAAAGACCTGCGCCGCCACGGTGATCAGGCCCTGGCAGTGGCGGCCATAGCGCGCGGCGCAGGCAATCGCCATGCCGCCGCCGACACTGTGGCCCATGGCGACGAACCGGTCCAGGGCCAGGTTGTCCCGCAAGTGCCGGAAACCGCCATCGGCTTCCGCGCCAACGAAACCCAGGTCCAGCGTGCCCGGATGCGGATCGGAGCGGCCGAAACCCAGCCGGTCGTAGGCAATGACAGTGCGCTCGGCTGCGAGCGCCAGACGTTCGGGAAAGTCGCGCCATAGTTCCACGCACCCCAGCGAGTCGTGCAGCAGCACAATGGGCGCCGTGCCTTTCTGATGGGTTCCAGGTGTCCAGCGCCGCGCAAACAGCCGGCCTTGGCCGGTCGGGATGAAAAAATCTTCGCTTGTGATGGTAGGCATAGGCGGATTTTATCCACGCAGGCGGCCCCCGGCGGCGCCGCTTGTCCGGCAGGACTGCGCTGTCGGTTTTCAGCCTTGCGCCGCGCTGTCCTTGCCCAGCAGCTCGTGCAGGATTTCCTGGGTATGTTCGCCCAGCAGCGGCGGCGCCCGGCGGTATACGACCGGCGACGCCGAAAACCGCAACGGACTGGCCGTGACCGCCGCCATGCCCCCTAGCGGATGCGGCAAGTCTTTGCGCAGTTGGCGCGCGCGCACCTGTGGATGTTCGAAGGCCTGGGCAATGTTGTTGATCGGCCCGCTGGGCACGCCTGCGGCTTCCAGTTTTGCGATCCAGTCGTCGCGCCGCTCTTGCTTCATGATGGGCGACAACAGCGCGATCAGCTCTTCGCGATGGGTTACCCGCAGCCGGTTGGTGGCAAAGCGCGGATCGTCGCCCAGTTCAGGCGCGCCGATGGCCTTGCAGTACGCGCGGTACTGCGATTCGTTGCCGGTGGCCACGATCAGGTGGCCGTCGCTGGCGGCGAATACCTGGTAGGGCTCCACGTTCTGGTGCGCATTGCCCGCACGCACGGGCGCTACGCCCGAGGCGAAATAATTGGAATTCTGGTTGGCCAGCAGCGCCACGTGGCAATCGAGCAAGGCAATGTCCAG